>DASQAY010000025.1:0-7543 GCA_035635515.1 Candidatus Eiseniibacteriota bacterium
CGATGGGGTGCGACCCCGCAGCCCCTCGAGCAGCGCGGCCGAACCGTCCCGGCTGCCATCATCGACCACGATGATCTCGAACTCGCCGGCGAACGCCGCCAGCGCCTGACCCAGCCGGCCCACCGCCCGTTCCAGGTTGGCTTCTTCGTTGAAGGCGGGCAGCACGGCGCTGATTGACACCGGACCCACGCGGGAAATCCCGCGACCCTGACCTCCAATCATTGACTCCCTGCCACGTTAACGACAAAGACGGTGGCCACCCGGTCGACACTGAGCGTCCGCCAATTGGGGTCCTTGGACAGGGCGGCCACCAGCGGGTGCCAGGTGGGCAGCACGATGGCGTCCGGTGCGTAGCGCTTCACCACGTCATGCCACCCGGGCGAGGCGTAACTCACCGCCAGGTAGTCGCTGAAGACCGCCGGCCCATAGACCTCCACCCGGCCGTCGATGAAGACGTGGCTCCCAAAGGGCCACAAGCGATAGATCAGGTAGCCGCCGTAGTCGTAATAGTTGAGCACCCGCAGCCCCCGGCCCTGTCGCAGCAGGGCGTCGGCGCCGGCCACCGGATAGACGGCGGCGATGGAGGTGGCCTCCTGTGACGGTCGCAGGTTCGGCAGGGCGCGATAGCCGAGCATGCCGGCGGCCACCCCCACCAGGAGGGCGCCGTTGACCAGGGCCAACACCCGGCTGCGGGCCGGCGCCAGAGGAGTCGCGACCAGCGCGGCCCGCCGTCCAGGCTGCCTCGATATGGCAGGCAGGAGCTCGGCTCCCACCGCCAGCAGGGCCTGGGCACTGCGCCCGATCAGGGGGGCGGCGGCCAGGACGAAGAGTGGCACGTGCCGCTGCGCGGAAAGCGCCAGGAAGAGGAAGGCGAGCGTCCAGAGCCAGTCGGCCAGCCGCGCCTTCACCCTTCCGGTTCCCACGCCGGCCAAAACCACAAAGAGGATCCCCTCCAGCAGATGACCGGCCAGGGAGTGGAAGTCGGGGGACGCCCATTCCTGGATGTTGTTCTGAATCAGCGGCGAGAACAGCGTGCCCAGCGGGAAAAGCACCGTGTCCCAGCCATAGGGATTGACGAAGGCGAGGGCCAGGCCACCCAGGCCGGCCAGGGCCAGGCCGCGCAGCCGCCGGCCGGCCGGCGCGTCCTGGCTGCGCCACGCCTCCACGCCTTCGCCAACCAGGAACAGCGAGACCAGGATGACTCCACTCAGGAATCCGGAGTGGAGGTTGGCCCACACCCACAGGTAGGGCGCCACCCACCAGGCTGGCACCTTCCCCTCGCGGTGCAGCACCAACCCACAGGCGAGGACGGCGAAGCAGGTCACGTTCAGCACTTGCGGGCGGGCCCCCCATGCGGTGGAGCCGGCCAGGGCACCGGCCATGGTCAGGATGGCGGCCAGGGTCGGATGCAGCCCCCCGCGGCGGAGCAGCCAGTAGAGGCAGGCGGCCGTGATGGTGACCAGGCCGGCGAAGATGGCGACCAGCAGGGGCAGGCCCCCGACCCGCGCGATCAGCGCCATGGCCAGATCCGCCAGCCATTCGTGCATCACCCAGGCATGGCCGGGCGCGCTGAACGAGTAGAGATCGGTGTGGGGCCAGCCGGACTGGAGAATGACCTGCCCGTTGGTGAGGTGCCAGAAGAGGTCGGGGTCGACCGGGGGCAGGGCCGCCAGGCTGAAGATGGCGACGAACACCAGGATGCGCAGGACCGCGCCGCTCTCCAGGTCTTGCCAGCGGCGGAACGCCATCACGAGGCGCCGCGGCGCCCGCCCAGTCGGTGTCGCACGGCGGCCACCCGGCTGAGGAGGTGGATGGTGGGGTTGGAGCGGCGCTCGGTCATCCGACCACCGGCGAAGCAGCGCAACAACCCGGCGCCGTCCTGGAAGTCGGGCCCTTCCACGAATGAGCGACCGATCTCTCGCAGGGTGTGGGCGTCGCTGGCAGCCGACCGCGCGGCGCGCATCGACGCCGACAGCGCCAGGGCCTCCGCGTTGGAGGATGGGCGCAGGCAGCGGCTGTTGAAGACTTCGATGATGTCGACCTCCTCCCGCACCTGCGCCAGGCCGGCCGCACTCAGGCCGTGCCGGTAAGGATCGCGTGGGTGGGGCAGATACACGAGGGCCCCCTGCTGGCGGATCGCGCGGACGGTGTCGGAGGCGCTCATTCCGGGCGGCACAGGCTCCTTGAGGAAGAGCCCGATGAGCTCGCCCTCCGCGGTCATGATCTCTTCCCCGACTATAACGGGCAGGCTGGAAACATCCTGCATTCGGCGGGCGCCTTCGATGGTGTTGTGATCGGTGACCGCCAGGTGGGTCAGGCCCGCCAGCCGGGCCCGGGCGGCCACGTCGGCCAGCCGGCTCATCGAGTCGTTTGAGTATTCGGTGTGCAGGTGCAGGTCGACCCGCGCCATCAGGTCGTGGATTGGCGGCGTTCCACCATGACCCGGATGACGAAGTGCGGCAGGGCCAGCATGCGCCGCCAGCGCCAGGGCTCCAGAGCCAACCGGTGCAGCCACTCCAGGCCGCGATCCTGCATCCAGCGCGGCGCCCGGCGAGTGCGACCGGCGATGAAGTCCAGCGCTCCGCCCACCCCGATGGCCAGCCGGGCCCCGGTGGCGGGCAGGTTGCGCGCGATCCACAGGTCCTGGGCGGGGGCGCCGTAGGCCACCAGCAGGATGTCGGCGCGCGACCCGCGCACGGCCCCCACGGTCACCACGTCCTGGGCGGCCTGCGGAGATCCAGCGAGGGTCCCGGCCACCTGCAGCCCCGGATAGGCACGGCATAAGGCCACTCCGGCCGCCTCGGCCACGCCGGGTGCCGCCCCGAGCAAGAAGAAACGCCAGCCGCGGGTGGCGCCCGCCTGGGCCAGGGCGCGCACGAAGTCGACGCCCGCGATGCGGGATGGCAGCGACTGCCGCTGGCGCCGGGCCGCCCACCGGAGGCCGGCGCCGTCCGGCAGGCAGAGGTCGGCCCGCCGGAGCACGGCCGCAAAATCGGGATCGCGACGGGCGCGCATCACGAACTCCGGGTTGACGGTGGCCACCTGGCGAGGCCGGCCATTGGTCAGGGCCTGCACCGCCCACTCCAGGGCTTCGGGCTCGGTCACCGCATCCACTGGCACCCCCAGGATCTCGATCCGGGTCACCCGCGCAGCGCCTCCTGGTAGACACGCACCGTGGCTTCCCCCAGCCGCCGCGGCGTGTACTGGCGAGCCCGGGCCAGGCCGCGCTGGCGCAGCGCGTCGCGGTCCGCCGCAAAGCGCAGCAGGCGCTCGATGGCCTGGGTCAGCTCCGCCGGGTCGGCGGTCTGCAGCACCACGCCGGCATCACCCACGAGTTCCGCCAGAGCGCCGGCGGACGACACGATGACGGGAGCGCCGCACGCCATGGCCTCCAGCACCGGCAGCCCAAAGCCTTCGTAGCGGGATGGGTAGACAAAGGCGGAAGATCCCGCGTACAGCGCCGGCAGGTCTTCCCGGGGCAGGTACCCCAGCATGACCACGTGGCCCCGCTTGGGCTGGCGACCCAGCAGCTGCGCCAGCCGTTCCGCCCCATAGGCGGTCCGCCCCACGAACACCAGGGCCACGTCCGCACAGTCGGGCGGGAGCAGTTCGTAGGCGGTCCGCAATCGGGTGAGGTCCTTGCGGGAATCGATGGTGCCCACCGCGAGTACGTAGCGCTCCGGCAGCCGGTAGCGCTTCCGCGTCTGCACCACGACGTCGGCGGGCGGCGGAACGAAGAACGCCTCCGCGCACAGCGGGATGGCCGTCACCCGATTGGGATCGACGCCAAAGAGGTCGATGACCTGCCGCCGCACGGCTTCTGATGACACCATCACCCGCCGCGCCCGACGGATGCTGGCCGGCACCAGGGTGCCGAAGTACAGGCGCGCTTTGGGATGGAGATCCTGCGGGGACAGGCGAAACGTGAGATCCGGGACTGTCACTACCAGCGGAATATCGCAGAAGACCGGCGCGACTCCGGTGACGGCATGCAGCAGCCCATAGCCCCGCGGATGGCGACCGAAGCGCCAGGGGACCGCCCATTGCTCCCATCCCAGCCGGAGTGGCCGCGGCGGCGTGGGAAAGGGCACCAGCCGGTGGCTCCGCGCGTCGTCCGCGATGGCCGGGGCGAGCTGTCGGCTGACCCAGACATCCACCGGCCACCCCACCTCCGCCAGTCCCCGCAGGATGTGGAGGGCATGATGGTCGAGCCCCGTGAAGGGGGGCGCCGCAAACAGAAGATCGATGGCGACGCGGTCGTCAATCGCCGCGTGCCGGGAGACGGCGGCTGCCTCGGCCATCATCTCCACGAGGCCACGGAGCCATCGCCGCGATATGCGCCGAGACGTGATGCCTTGCCGGGTCCCCGACTGCGGGAACTCCGCCGTGCGACCATTGGTCTCGATGTTACTGGCTCTTGATGCGAGCCCGGCTGTGCGCCCGAATCCATCGGGGACCGAAGTCTATGCGCGCGAGATCATCACCCACCTGGCCAGCACGAATCGCGGCCACACGATGCGCCTCTACGCCAACACGGTGTCGCCTCCCCCGTGGTCACCCGCCAACGTTGAGTGGCGCCTCCTGCCATTCCCGCGACTGTGGACCCACTGGCGCTTTCGCCGCGCCCTGCGGGCCGAGCAGCCGGATGTGGTCTTCGTGCCCAGCCATGTGCTGCCCCTGTTCCTGGACCTGCCCGCGGTGGTCACCATCCATGATGTCGGTCACCGCCACGTTCCGTCCTCTTATCGACCATCGACGTGGCTATACCTGGAGTGGATGACCCGGTCCATCGCCCGCCGGGCCGCCCGCCTAATCGCGGTTTCGCAGGCGACGGCCGACGACCTGGGCCGCTTCTATCGCGTGCCCCCGGAGCGGATCACCGTGATCCATTCCGGCGTTGACGATGCGTTTCGGCCTCCGACTCCCGCCGAGATTGCTCGGGTGCGAGATCGGTACGGACTCCCATCCGGCTATTTCCTGTACCTGGGGCGAGCCCACCCACGGAAGAATCTGCCAGTCCTGCTGGCCGCCTACCAGGCCGCTCGGCGAAGCGGGCTGACGGCGGGGCTGGTGCTCGCCGGACCGGGCCACCAGCGGTCGGCCGGCGATGGCGTTCAGGTGCTCGGGTACGTGCCCCGGGAAGACCTTCCGGCGCTGTATGGCGGCGCGCTGGCGCTGACCCTGCCCTCCCTCTTCGAGGGGTTTGGCTTCGAGGTGCTGGAGGCGATGCGCTGCGGCACGGCGGTGCTGGCCTCCACGGCCGGGTCGCTGCCAGAGATCGCCGGCCAGGCGGCCCTGCTGGCCGACCCCCACCAGGTTCCCGCCTGGACGCAGGCACTGGATCGGCTGGCCAGCGAGGTCCCCCTGCGGCAGCAGCTCATCGAGCGCGGGGCGGCCTGGAGCGCGGGTTTCAGCTGGGACCGGGCGGCGTCCGCGACGTGGACGGTGCTGGAGACGGCCGGCCCGCCGCCTCACGATAGACCCTGACGTACGCCTGCGCGGTCGCCCGCCAGGTGAACCCAGCCGCGCGCCGGCGTCCTCGTTCCACCAGGTCGGCTCGACGCGCTCGGTCGGTCAGCAGGGTGTGGATCGCCGACGCGAATGCGCCCGTATCCTCCGCCGGCACCAACCACGCGGCGTCGCCCGCCACCTCGGGGATGGAGCCCGCGCCGGCCGCCACCACCGGCGTCCCGGCCGCAAACGCCTCCAGGATCGGGAGCCCGAAACCCTCGTCGAGTGACGGAAACACGAACAGGCTGGCCAGTTGGTAGAGCGTGGGGAGGTCTCGCGGCCGGACATAGCCCAAAAAGCGCACCCAGTCGGTGAGGTCGAGGTCGTGCACGGCCCGCAGCACCGGTTCGAATTTCCAGCCGAACTCGCCGGCCACCACCAGCGGCAGGCGCTCCGCCGCTGGGATGGCGGCCAGCGCGCGCAGCGTGCCCACCAAGTTCTTTCTCGGCGACACGGTCCCCACCTGGAGGATGAACTGCTCCGGTAACCGGAGCGACTGACGAAGGCCCGCCCCCTCGGAGGGCGGCGCGCTGGCGGCGAACACCGGGTCGACGCCGAGGGGAATCACCCGGCAGCGGTCCGGCGGGATCCGAAAGCGTCCGAGCAGGGAGCGGCGAGTCGCTTCTGATGGGCACACCACGATCCGCGCCCCGCGCACCGAGCGCGGCACCAAGACTCGGGTGCTCAGCCACTGGCGGTCAGGGAACCACTCCGGATGCTCGTAGATGGCCAGGTCGTTGATGGTGACCACCGCTGGAAGGCCGAGCCGGGTGAGGGGCAGGCTGTGCGCGGGTCCGTGGAAGACCTGCGCCCGCCGCAGGCGGGCCCGCAGCGGCATCAGCAGGTGCGGGCCGACCACGGGCATCCCGGAAGTGTGGCTGAGGATCACGTGCACGCCACCCAGCTGTTCGAGCGCGCGGACCAGCATCGCCACGGAACTGCCCACGCCGCTGCCTTGTTGGGCCGACGCCATGGCGCGGGCGTCGATGGCGACCCGCAGCTCAGGCGTGGGCGGCGAGCCCCAGGTGACGGTGGGCGGCCTCGACCGCCTCGCGGGCGGGCATCTTCTCGAGCGCGGCCACCCGGACCGCCGCGCCGTCCGGTCCGTAGGGCTCCACGTCTCCCGGACCGAGGAGCGCCAGCGTGCGCCCGCCGCCGGCCGCGGCCGCATGCAGCGCATCGCCGTCATGGCCAATCACCAGCAGGCTGCGCTGGGCCAGCGTCGCCAGGTCCTCGGGGAGGATCGCGCTCAGGTCGACCACCGCCGTCCGCAGGGGAACGCCGGCCAGCAGCTCCCGGGCGGGCCGCTCGTCTCCAACGCCCCGCACCACGACCAGCAGGTCGGGGCGCAGCTGGTTGACCAGCACCGCGAATCGCTCTGCTGGCCACCGCGTTCGCGGCCCTCGGTGGACCCAGTCGCCTCCACCCGGGATCGCGACCAGGACCCGATCATGGGCGCCGATGCCGGCCGCTCGCAACCTGGCCTCCAGGCGCTCCCGGCGAACCTCGGCCGGCTGGAGCTGCGGCCCGCCCGGCGACGCGACGCCAGGCGCGATGCGCGCGGCCAGGCGGGCGATGGCATCCACCGGGTGCAGGCCGGCCGCCACCGGAACGGCCTCGGTGGTCCACCAATCGCCCCGGCCGGCAATACCAACTCGCTTCTGGATCCCGGACAGGTAGGCCAGCGCCACAGTCGAGGCCGCCACCGGTGGTGGGACGACCACCAGCGTGCTGGGCAGGGTCCGGAGCCGCCGCCAGGCCCCCACCAGGCCAACCCCCGGCCGGATGGCAAAGCCGTGTCCCACGGTGTGCAGGTGGAACACATCGAGACTGTGCCGGGGGGCGAAGACGGAGGCGCCGCCCTCCAGCGCCCGAACCAGCGGCTGGGCAAAGAGGGCCTCGCGCACGCTCCCGCTGATGATCACGACCGGGCGCGCCATCACGTGATGTAGTGTTGCCCTCCTTTGAGCACATGGAAATTCTCAAGGGCGAGGCCGGCCCCCGCTGCCACGCTCACCTGGGGATTGGTGGC
>DASQAY010000026.1:0-1528 GCA_035635515.1 Candidatus Eiseniibacteriota bacterium
AGCGAGCCAGCCGGCGGGTGAGGTGGTTGAGGCCTACCCCCACCACGCCGCCGACGACCGCCCAGCCCAGCGCGAATAGCAGGTGGCTCACGAGCTCAGGCGCCCGACCACGGCGCGCTCGAGCGCGGCCCGCATGGCGGCTTCGGGCGCCGGTTGGTCGGTCCAGATCTCGAAGGCGGCCAGGCCCTGGAAGAGCAGCATCATCAGCCCGTTGATCGCCCTCGCCCCCTGATCGCGCGCCCCCTGGACCAAGCGCGTCACCAGCGGCCGGTAGATGAGGTCGAAGACAAACTGCGCGGGGGTGATCCATTCGACGGGAAAAGGCACCGCCTCGCCGTCGCTGCCGACGGGGGTGGCGTTGACGACCAGGTCGACCTTCCGGACCAGCAGCGACAGCGAGCCGAGGGGCGCGGGGCCGCCGCTGCCGACCTCCAGGTCGCGGCAGACGGCGCGCGCTTCCTCCAGATCACGGCTCGCGACCCAGATCTTGGTGGCCTCGCCGCGCAGCGCGTCAACGGAAGCCCTGGCTGCGCCGCCGGCGCCCAGCACCAGCGCGTCCTTCCCCTTGACCTGGTACCCGGCGTCCTCCAGCGCCAGGCTGAACGCGGGGCGATCGGTGTTCCAGCCGACCAGGGCGCCGGACCGATGGCTGAGCGTATTGACGGCTTTGACGACGCTGGCCTCCGGGCCCAGGCCGTCGAGCAGCCGCGTCACCGCGACCGTGTGCGGCATGGTCACGGCCGCCCCCACCACCGCCGAATCAGCCCGCATCCGGGCAATCGCTGCGGGCAGATCAGCCGCCGTCACGGTGTGGGCCTGGCAGCTGGCATCGATGCCGGCCGCGGCGAAGCCCGCGCTGTAGAGGCTGATGGCCAGCTCGGCGTCGTCCTCCCCGCCCAGCAGGAGCAGCCGGGATGCCGCCTTACTGGAGACCGTATTGCTTGAGGAGTCGGGCGAACTCTTCGTTGGTCTTGGCGTAATGGTTGTGACCCTGGGGGTCGGAGAGGTAGAAGAAATAGCCGGTGTCCGCCGGTTGGAGCGCGGCATCGATGGCTTTGATGCCAGGGTTCGCAATAGGTCCAGGGGGAAGGCCGGTATGTAGATAGGTGTTATAGGGCGAGACGATCTTGCGGTCGTCGATCGTGACCGTGGACTGCCAGACGCCCTTGGCGTAGAGGACGGTGGCGTCGATCTGGAGCGGCCAGCCGGCGGCCAGCCGGTTGTAAATGACGCTGGCCACAAGCGGCCGGTCCACCTGGTACGCAGCCTCGCGCTCGATCAGCGAGGCGATCGTGACCACCTGGAGGGCGTTTAGCTTCCGCTTGGCGGCCTGGCCCTGGCGGGTCTCATTCCACAGCCGCTTGAAGGCCTCGAGCTGCTGGGTGATCAAGTCTTTGGCGGTACCGGCTCGGGGGATCAGGTAGGTGTCCGGGAACAGAAAGCCTTCCAATGACGCGCCGGGCGGCAGGTCCTTGAGGAAGTCGTAGTTGAACTTTCCCTGCACCGCCAGCGCCGTGTAATCGCTGCC
>DASQAY010000027.1:0-2946 GCA_035635515.1 Candidatus Eiseniibacteriota bacterium
GGCCAGGATCTCGTCCAGGTCCTCGCTGATCAGCAGGACGCCCACACCCTGCGCCGCGGCCTGGAGCAAGAGCGAGCGGACGGACTCGGTGGCGGCCACATCCAGGCCTCGGGTGGGCGAGGCGGCCACCATGACCCTGGGCGAGCCCGACAGCTCGCGGGCCAGCAAGACCTTCTGTACATTGCCGCCCGAGAGAAGGCGGGTGGGCGTCTGAGGCGAGACCGCCTTGATGTCGAAGCGCTCGATCAGGTCGGCGGCCCGGATGCGCACCCGGTCGTAGCGGATGAAGCCCGCGGTGCAGATGGGCGGTTGCCGGTAGTCCTTGAGGATCAGGTTGTCGGCGATGGTCAGGCTGGGCGCCACGCCGGTGCCCAGCCGGTCTTCGGGGACGTGTGCCACGCCCAGTTCGATGGCCTGCCGGGGGTCGGCGCCGCGCAGGGAGATGCCGCCCACCGCCACCTTGCCGGTGACCCGGGGGCGCATGCCAGTGATGACCTCGGCCAGCTCGCGCTGGCCGTTCCCCGCCACCCCGGCGATGCCCAGGATCTCGCCCGCGTGCAGCTGCAGGTCCACCCCATGCAGGGCCACCGTCCCCAGGTCGCTCTCCGCATAGACCTCGCGCAGCTCGAGGAGGACCGTCTGTCCCACGGTATGCCCCTCAGGCTTCAAGGTGAAGACGACGTCGCGCCCCACCATCAGCCGGGCCAGCTCGCGGGGCGTGGTGGCGGTGGTCAGCACGGTGCCTAGGGAGCGGCCGCGACGCAGGATGGTGACCCGGTCCGAGACCGCCATCACCTCCTCCAGCTTGTGCGTGATGAAGATCACCGTGCGGCCCTCGGCGGACATCAGGCGGAGGGTGGCGAACAGGTTGTCCGCCTCCTGGGGGGTGAGCAGCGAGGTGGGTTCATCCAGGATCAGGATGCGCGCGCCGCGGTACAGGGCTTTCAGGATCTCGACCCGTTGCCGCTCCCCGACCGACAGTTGCCAGATGCGGGCGCGTGGATTCACCGGCATCCGGTAGCGCTGGGCCAGCTCGGTGACCCGGCGCTCGATGGCGGCCAGATCCAGCCGAAATCCGCCGCCAGCGTGCGCGCCCAGCGCGAAGTTCTCGGCCACGGTGAAGGACGCGGCCAGCCGAAAGTGCTGGTGGACCATGCCGATGCCGGCCGCCAGCGCATCGCGCGGGGCATGGAACTCGACCGGGGCGCCGTGGACCCGGATCTCGCCCTCGTCCGGCCGGTACAGCCCGGTCATGATGTTGGAGAGGGTGGACTTGCCGGCGCCATTCTCGCCCAGCAGGGCGTGAATCTCGCCCTGCAACGCCTCGAAATCGACGTGGTCGTTGGCCACCACGCCGGGGAACTGCTTGACGATCCCGCGCAAGGTGACCGCTGGGGCGGCCCCAGCGGCCACGGAGTCAGCCTTGCCGCCAGGCGCGGTCAGGCGCCCTTCGGATTCCCGATAACCCCCTGCACGAACCAGTCCATCCCCAGGATGCTCAGGCTCGCGTTGTCTGCCACCAGGGGCAGTTTGGTCCCGGTGGGAACCTTGATGGCGCCCGACTGATCCTTCAGCGGCCCGGTGAACTCGTAGAAACTGCCCGAGATGAGCGCCTGCTTCTTGGCGTTGATGGCGCTCTGCGCGGTGGCCGATACGGACTTGCCAAACGGGGCAATGTCGACGAACCCGTCGGCCAGGCTGCCGTAATAGCTGCCGCTTTTCCAGGTGCCGTCGATGGCAGCCTGGACCCGCCTGGCGTAGTAGGGGCCCCAGTTGTAGACGGTGGCTGTTTGCCAGATGTCGGGTGCGTACTGGGTTTGATCCGAGTCATAGCCGCTCCAGGGGACCTTCGGATTGGCCGATTTGGCGGCATCCCCGGTCGCCGGGCTATCCTGCCCCTGGCCGATGGCATCCACGCCCGCTTGCAGCAAGCTCTGGGCCGCCTGCTTCTCTTTGGTGGGGTCGAACCAGGTGTTCGTCCACACCACCTGGACGGTGGCGCAGGGATGCGTCGTCTGGGCGCCCAGCGCGACCGCATTGATCTCGCGGATCACCTCGGGGATGGGGAACGGGGCGACGAAGCCAATCTTGCCTTTCTTGCTGGCGGCACCCAGAGCCATCCCGGTCAAGTAGTCGGCGTCCTCGGCGGCGCCAAAGTACTCGGCCAGGTTCGGCTCCATCTTGTAGCCGGTCGCCTGCTCGAAGTACACGTTCGGATGCGCCTTGGCCGCGGTGTCCATGGCGTCCTGGAAGCCGAACGATGTGGCGAAGATGATCTTGTTGCCGTCACGAACCAGGTCTTCGATGACCTGGGAGACCTGCGGCCCTTCGGGCACGTTCTCCTTGAAGGTGGTCTTCACGTTGGCGCCCAGCTGCTGCTCGACGTACTTGCGCCCGTTGTCGTGGGCCGTGGTCCAGCCGCCATCCGTGGTGGGCCCCACATAAATCCAGGCGGCCTTGATCGGCGTCGCGCTGCTGGCGGCCATTCGCTGCGTTGCTGGCGACGCCGGCGAGCGCGGGTCCGCCTTCGCCACGGCCCTGGAAGCGCCCAGCCCCGCCGTAGTACAGCCCGACGGACTGGTCGTAGCGGCGGTGCCACCGCAGGCCGATAGCCCCATGAGCGCCATAGCGGAAGCGGCAAACAGAGCTGGTCGCTTCATCTTCCCTCCCTCAGAAACCACGAAAACGATCCCCGACGGTGAGTAGTCTACCGCAGGGGTCGCGGGCACCAACAGGGGCGGCTGGGCACAAAACGGAGGGGGCGACCGGCGCCATGCCCTGAATCGGGCGTCTCAGCCGGCCGGGAGCAGCAGGGAGCGCTCCAGATCGCGCAGGTGGCCCTGGTCGTGCTCGAGGTCGATCTCGAGGTATCGCTCGACGGTCAGCTCCCCGAAGGTCTGATGCTGGCCTGTGAAGTGCTGCTGCTCCCGCGAGAGCCTGAGCGCG
>DASQAY010000028.1:0-15913 GCA_035635515.1 Candidatus Eiseniibacteriota bacterium
CAGGAGTTCGACCCGGCTCATCAGAGAGCTCCCACGGCGTGCATGAAGGGGACGATCACCCGCAGCACGAACGGCGGGTGAAACAGCCAGAAAGCGGGCGCGGCGGCAACGACCAGGGCGTACATGCGCCCCCGGGGACCGCCGCGCAGGCCGAGGCGGGTGCCAAGCGGCGAGCGTTCGAAGAGGAGACCGATTCCCTGGAGCAAGAAGTACGCGGTGGGGAGTCCATAGCCGCCGCGCGCAGGGACCGAGATCACCAGGTCGTGCAGCAGGCCCGACGCGACAAACGCCAGCAACGTCGCGCCGGCCGAGCCAAAGCGGTGGCGGGCCACGCCGACCACCAGGTCGCGCGCCAGCACGTGGAAGGCCAGGTTCCAGCGGCGGCCCCAGAGGTCGCTCAGGGAGGCGGCCCGGATGGGGCTCTCCATGATCGGTCGGGCCTGGATGCCAACCGTGCGCCATGCCAGCGAGATCAGGTGGAAGCTGCCGAAGTGCAGCAGGAAGATGAGGCCGAAGAGCCCGATCCAGCCGGCCGCCAGTAGCGACGCGGGTGCGGCCAGGCGAGCCACTCCCCAGAACAGCGCTGCGCCGGCCACGGTCTTGAGGGCGCCGGCCACCCATTCGCGCATCACTGGCGTTGCCGGCCGGGCTGCGGGGTTTATGAATGTGGCGGCATCCATCCCCGGCCACAACAGGAGATAGGCGAGTGAGCGCCACCCCCTCCCTGCCCTGCCCACGCGGGAAATCCCGCGACCCTGACAACCGTGGCTCCCCCTGAGGGGGAGGGGGATCGTGAAACGTCCCCGCAAGGGGGAGGGAGATTGGTGGATGGCCCGCCACCAGGTCAGCCACTTAAAGCCGGCGAAGATGCTGGCGGAAAGGGCCCACATGAACACCCACGGCTGGGCGGCATGCAGGGTGGCCAGGACCGTCAGCGGCAATCCCAAAAGCGGGAGCCAGCCGGCCAGGTCGGACCGGGGACGGCGGCCGTCGAGCGCTGCGGTCACCTGGCTCATTTCTCTCTATACTGAAATTACTGAATTCACCGGTCCAGGTCAAGGCCTGTGACCGGACTGTGACCGGCTAGCGGCCGATGGCCAGCTTGAGCAGCTTCTGGGCGCGGCCGCGCAGGGCGACCAGCCGGCGGAGGTCGCTGGTGGATACGCCCCGGGTGGCCTGGTAGGCGGCGTCGGCCGCTTCGAAAAGCTCGAGCATGGCGCTCAGTCGCTGGCGGGTCGAGGGGTCGCCCGGTCCGACCTCGGCGACACACTCGCGGAGGAGGGCCAGCGTGGGGTCGAGCTCGCGCCGCTTGCGCTCCTCGCCGATGATCCGCGCCATCTCCCAGACGTCGGCCAGGGACTCGAAGTGATCGCGCCGGTCGCCCAGCTGGTGGCTCGCCTTGATGATCCCCCATCCCTGGAGGTCGCGCAGGCTGGTGCTGACGTTCGACCGGGCGACGCCCAGCGTGGTGGCGATTTCCTCGGCGGTCAGGGGACGGGCCGTAATGTAGAGAAGGGCGTGGATCTGGGCCTCCGTGCGGTTGACGCCCCAGCGCGAACCCATTTCGCCCCAGTGGACGACAAACTTCTTCTGAGCCGGGGTGAGGGTGCGCGGCTTGGTCTCCAATTTCTGTTTTGAGCGTACCATCAGAACGTAACGATGCCAACGGTGGTCGTGGTGGGGGCGGGCTTCGGCGGGATCCAAGCGGTCCGGGCGCTGAAGCGAGCGCCGGTGCAAACCGTCCTGGTGGACCAGCACAACTTCCACCTGTTCACCCCACTCCTCTACCAGGTGGCATCCGCCCTCCTGGACCCCTCCGAGATCGCGCACCCCACTCGCTCCATGGTGCGCGGCATCGGCAACGCCGAGTTCCGGCTGGGCCGGGTGACCGGCCTCGACTTGACCGGCCGTCGGGTGCGAACCGATGCCGGTGACCTGGCCTACGACTACCTCATCCTGGCGGCGGGCAGCATCGTGAATTTCTTCGGCAACACGGCCCTCGAGCGGTCCGCCTCGCCCCTGAAGGACCTGGGCGACGGGCTGGCGCTGCGCAACCGGATCCTGGCCAACTTCGAACGGGCCGCCTGGACGACCGATCCGGCGGAGCGGAAGGCCTTATTGACCTTTGCCGTGGTCGGCGGCGGACCAACCGGCGTCGAGTACGCGGGGGCGCTCTCCGAACTGATCAAGGGGGTGCTGCGCAAGGACTTCCCGGAGCTCGACATGGGCGCGGTCGAGATCGTGCTGGTGGAGGCCGTGCCCTCCATCCTCGGGTCCTATCCGCCACGCCTGCAGCAGGCCGCCATCCGGACGCTGACGCGGAAGGGAATCCGGCTGATCTTCAATGCGCCGGTGCAGGAGGCCGATGACCGGGGCCTGCGCCTCGGCAACGGCGAGTATGTCCAGGCTCGGACCGTCATCTGGACCGCCGGCGTGCGCGCCGCGACTCTGGCGGAGGCGTTGGGCCAGCCGCTTGCCCATCAGAGCCGGGTTAAGGTGGAACCCACGCTGCAGCTGCCGGGACATCCCGAGGTCTTCGTGATCGGCGACATGGCCGAGGTGATGCACGCCGGCCAGCCGCTGCCCATGGTGATCCAACCGGCCATGCAGGAGGCTCGCTGCGCGGCGCGCAACATCCAGCACCTGCTCAAGGGCGAGCCGTTGGAAACATTCCGCTACTCGGACCTGGGCCAGATGGCGACTATCGGGCGGAATTCCGCGGTGGCGGAGATCAAGGGCATCCAGTTGAGCGGCTTCCTGGGTTGGGGCGTGTGGCTGGTGTTTCACCTGCTGCAGATCGTCGATTTCCGAAGCCGCCTGGTGGTGCTTATCAACTGGGTCGGCGACTACGTCTTCCTGGACCGGCCGGTTCGACTGATTGCCAGATCGAAAGACCACCCCAACCCTCCCCTACCCATCCCAACGGGGAGGGGAGAATCGGGAGAAGACGACCCTGACCCTGCCCACGCGGGAAATCCCGCGACCCTGACGTCAGTGGCTGCCCCTGAGGGGGACGGAAATGAGCGAGATGCGCTTGCGAATCGACGATCCGTTTAGGGCGCGACTCTATCGACTCATCTTCGCGCTGGCGGCCGCCTACAACATCGGGCTCGGGCTGTGGGCGGTGCTCAGCCCACACGGCTTCTTCGATCTCTTCCGGCTGGCGCCGCCGCGATACCCGGCCATCTGGTCGACCCTGGGCATGGTGCTGGGCCTGTACGGATTGCTCTACGCCTACACCGCTCTGAACCTCGACTGGGCGCGACCGGTGGTGGCGGTCGGGCTCGCCGGGAAGATCCTCGGTCCGATTGGCTGGATTGTGGCAGTCCATGCCGGAGAGCTTCCCGTCCGGACCTTCGCCCTGATCGCCTTCGACGATATTGTCTGGTGGCTCCCGTTCGCCCTCTTCTTGCTCGAGGGCAGCGACGCGGGTACGCGGATCCGCTCCCTGGCTCCCTACGCCTGCGCGGTGGTCAACCTGCTGGCCGCGGCCGCCTTGCTGCTGGTACTCCGTCCGGGTCTCACGGTGGCCGACCTCGCCACTCGCGCCGCCTACGTCGTCGATAATCCCTTGCCGTGGCGGCTCGGCTGGGGGACCTGGATCGCCGCCGCGCTGACCCTGGTCGCCTTCTACGGCTGGTGGGGTGCGCGGCTGCGAAACTCGACGCTGGCGACAGTGGCGGTTGGAGTCGCGGTGGCCGGGATCGCCTGTGACGTGAGCGCCGAATCACTGATGATCGGCTGGCTCCCCGCCGATTTCGAATCGACCAGTCGTCTGGCCACCATCCTTACCGGCGGAGCCGCGAACGGTCTCTACACCATTGCCGGCATTGTCCTGACTCTCGTTACGCCTTTTCGGTCTGCCGGCTTTCGCGCCTGGACCTGGGGAGTATGGGTGGCCGGAGTGTTCCTGAGCGCGTTCTCGCTGGCCGGATGGATTGCCGGCATCGCCATCTCGACGGCCGTCCTTTTCATCCTCTTCTGCCCCTGGGCGTTCGCCATGCGGTGGCAGCTTCGATAGGCATGGATTCGGCGAATCGAATGTGTGACGAGACCCCCTCCCTTACCCTCCCCGCAAGGGGGAGGGAGATTTTAGACGGCGATGCGTCGTGTGATCGTGATCGGGGCCGGCGGGTTCTTCCGTTCCGTAACCACCGACTCTTCTACCCGTGGGCGTACGCCGTGCGGTGGCAGTTGCCATAAACCGCCGCCTCATCGTTCTTGGCGCTGGCGGGTTCTTCGGTTCCGTGGCGACCGATTGCCTTCAGGCCGAGGGCTTCACCCCTGCTCGATCGTCGAGGCGCCCAGGGATCTTCGAGCTGCAGATTGATGCCAATGACGCGGGCTCCATCCGATCCAAGCTCCGCCCGGGCGACATCGTGCTCGACGCCGCCGGCCCGTTTCAGACCCGCAATACGGCGTTGGTTGAGGGGGCGACTGAGGTCGGCTTCGACGTTGTCGACCTTTCGGACAGCTTCGCCTACGCCGCCCGCATGGTGGCGATGCGGGATCGGATCGATCCCGCTGCCACGCGTATCCTGACCAGCTGTAGTGCGGTCTCGGCCGTGTCGGCCGCGCTGGTTCGGCTCAGCGGTGTGGCGGAGCCTGCGCGAGTCTCGGTCTTCCTGGCTCCGGCATCGAGGGCTACGGCGAATCCGGCGACGATTCGCTCGTTCCTCGCCTCAATAGGGAAGCCAGTCATGGTGCGGCGGGAGGGCCGCGTAATCGCCATGCCGGGGTGGCGGACGTCACGAACGTTCGGGTGGCCCGGCGGCCGCACGGCCCGTGGCTATCTCACGGAAAGTGCGGATGCGCTGCTGCTGCCCGCCATCTGGCCGTCACTCCGTTCGGTCGACTTCTGGGTGGACACGCAAGCGCCGGTCGTGAATGCGCTCCTGGCCGCCGCCGCGATCCATCCGCTGGGCGCGGCGCTTGTGCAGCGGCTATCCGGCGTGGGTTCGGCCATTGCCAGGCGCGTGGGCGCAGCGGCCGGCGCATTCGGCGTCGAAGTTGAACATGCGGACGGTGCCGTCGTGCGGCGCGTCCTATCTGGGTCGACCGGAAGTTACCTGATTGCCGTCGCGCCGGCAGTTCTGGCTGTTCGAGCCCTCGCCTCCGGACAGTTCGCCCACACCGGGTTGATCCCACCTGATCACCACGTCGATCCACAGGAGCTCCTCACCTATTTGCAGAGCTCTGGGATCCGAGAGGCTCGTGATCCCTAAAGGCCGGTAGCGGCCGTCCTCACGGTTTCACTGAGAGTCCATTTCTCATGCAACTCTCATGCAAGGCGGTTAGCCTACCGCCAATGCCCCAGCGGGTCATTGTCCTGGGCGCCGATGGGTACCTCGGCTGGGCGACGGCCTTGCATCTCTCTGCCCACGGCCACGACGTGGTGGCCGTCGACAGCCTGGTGCGGCGGGGGTGGGATCGCGAGTGCGGGACCCAGAGCCTGATTGCGATCCGGACGATGGGGCAGCGAGTCAAGCTCTGGCACGCGCTGACGGGCCATCGCATCGCCTGGCGCCGGTTGGACGTGTGCGATGCGGTAGGGGTGAGGCGGCTGGTCGCCGAGACCCAGCCGGATACCCTGGTCCATTTTGCCGAGCAGCGCAGTGCCCCCTTCTCGATGATCGACCTCCCGCATGCGGTCATGACCCAGGTCAACAACCTGGTCGGGACGCTGAACATCCTCTTCGCGCTCCGCGACCACGCCCCGCAGGCGCATCTCGTCAAGCTGGGCACGATGGGGGAGTATGGCACGCCGAATATCGACATCGAGGAAGGTTTCATCGTAATCTCCCACAACGGCCGCACTGATAGGCTGCCGTTTCCAATGCAGCCGGGCAGCTTCTACCACCTCTCGAAGCTGCACGACAGCCACAATATCCAGTTCGCCTGCCGGGTCTGGGGTCTTCGCGCGACCGACCTCCACCAGGGAGTGGTGTACGGCGCGCGTACTAATGAGATCAGCATCCATGCCGGGCTCTCGACCCGCTTCGACTACGACGCGATCTGGGGCACCGTCCTGAACCGTTTCTGCGTCCAGGCCGCGGTTGGATTGCCTTTGACCGTGTACGGCAAGGGAGGGCAGACTCGCGGGTTCCTTGACATCCGGGACACCGTCGCCTGCATCCGGCTGGCGCTTAACAATCCGCCGTCGGCGGGCGAGTACCGTGTCTTCAACCAGTTCACCGAGCAGTTCTCTGTCAAAAGCCTGGCCGAGAAAGTGCGCGATGCTCGGGCGGCAAACCGGCTGCCAACCAGCATTGTGCACCTCCCCAATCCGCGGGTAGAGCGGGAGCAGCACTATTACAACGCGAAGCACCAGAAGCTTCTCGACCTCGGCCTCCAGCCGCACTACCTGGGCGATACGCTGATCGAGTCCATGATCGAACTGATCGAACAGCACGCCTCTCGCGTCGACCCGGTCGTGCTCGAGCTCCCCAACGTCGACTGGCGCCGCGGCGGCACACCGGACTGGAAGCGGGAGAAAGGCCCCGACCAGGTGGAGCCGGTCGACGTGGTCAGCCCACGGAGGCATGGCCGGCGGTCGACGCCCGCGACCGACTGGCGACCACCCGCCAGGCTGGCTCAGACTCGCTGAGCCGGCCGGGCTTTGTCTCGCTCGGCTGCCTCGAGCCCGTTGCTGGCCCGACGGCCGCGCGTCCCGAGGGCGGCCCAGCCGGCAAGGCCGACCGGGAGGGAAACGCCCATATCGAGGACATGGACCGCCAACGCGGCGGCCACGGCGTCCTCGAACGGCCAGCCGAGGAGCGTCAGCGCACCTGACCACCAGAGCTGAGTCGTACCGAATCCTCCTACCCCCTGCACTGGGATGGCGAGCAGGAGCGTCCGGAAGGAAAGGGCGAACCAGACCTGCCAAAGGCTGAGCGGTTGACCGATGGCCGCGAAGAGGACCAGGTAGAGCAGCGCCGTGGAACACCGAGCCGCCACCGTGCTGGCGACCAGGCCACCTAGGCTGCCAGAGCTACTGAGCTGGTCCAGGGCCGGCTCCATTCGACCCGCAAAGCGGTTGCCGATCGGCAGGGAGGCCAGCCAGGCGAGCATCACGCGCCTGGGCCGGCTCCACAACGTGGCGATCAGAACTCCGAGTACGGCGCTCGTTAGGGCGAGCGCACCCAGCAAGACCCCGCGTGGCACTCGGATGTCTGCCAGGAGGGCGGTGGAGAGGGCGATCAGGAGCAGGCTACAAACGTCGAGGAGCCGAGCCAGCAGGACCGCTCCAGCCCCGCGAGCGATCGCCACATCGAGCTGACGTCGCGCCAGCCAGACGAAGGTGGCGTCGCCGGCCGGCCCCGGAAGGAGCAGGTTGACGGACCAGCCCGCCAGGGTGATAGCGAACAGGGTCCCGGGCGCGCGCCGCCCGGCTGATCCGAGCAAGATGGAGAACCGCCAGCTTCGTGCCAGGGCGAAGCCGAGCGCAAGCGCCGCACCCACCGCGAGGAGACCGAGGGAGGCGTGACCGATCGTATCGAGGACCTCAGCAGGGTCCTCGACCCGAAGCAGCAGTACCAGGAACAGGAACGTGACCGCCAGCGACAGGGCCCACCGCGCCAGCCCCGCCCGGCTGGGCTTCATGTCCGCGATATCGGTGGGTGCGGCGCGGGGCGCCATTCACGGGAGAGGCGCCACCGCAGTCCGACCAGCTCCTTTACGGCGCGAAGGATCGGGATGAGGCGGCCGCCGGAGCGCACCCCGGCCCGGCGCGGATAATGCGGCACGGACAGCTGTGCGATCCGGAACCCGCACCGCTGCGTCTTGAAGTAGAGCTCGGCATTGAGGCAGGCGGACCGCCCCAGCAGCGGGCTGGCCGCGTCGAGCACGGCCCGCCGCATAATCTTGATCCCGCAGTCGATGTCTCGATAACGGATTCCATAGAGGACACGCACCGCGACATTAAAGACCTGGCTGATCACAGACCGAAACCATGGGTCTGCCCGTCGCGCCCGCCAGCCGGCCACCAGGTCAGCATCGGCCAACCGGGTGGCGAGCCTGGCGAGGTCCTGGACTCGAAATTGGCCATCACCATCGATATAGGCGACGTAGGAACCGCCCGCCGCCCGAAGACCGTCGGCGACACTGAGCAACGCGCCGGCCTTGCGGTCGTGGCGGATCACCCGCAAGGCATCGGCATGGTGGGCCATGGAGGCGCGGGCTACGGCGGCCGTATCGTCCGTGCTGGCGTCGTCGACCAGGATGATCTCGAAGCTGGGGGCCAGACCGGGCAGCGTCGTCAGCGCCTCGTGCAGGAGTGGGCCGACGTTGTCTCGCTCGTTGTGAGCCGGGACCACCAGGCTCAGCTGCCCGTCGAGCATCCCGTCAGCATAAGGGCGGGTTCCATCAGCCAGGAGCTGCGCGGAGAATCTCCACGGCATGCTGGCCGGCCTGCATCCAGCCGTCGTTCTCGAGCCAGTCCTCGACGCCCCACAGGAGGATGACGCTGACGCCGCGGCCGCGATAGGCTGTCGCGCTCCGCATCAGGTCGGCCGGGGTGAACCCTGGAACGTCCTGCCAGGGAGCGGCCTGCATCTCGGTGACCCATAGTTGCTTGCCCGCGTCACGTGACTTCTGCGCCCAGTAGTCGAGCGTTTGCGCCTTCCAGGCGATCCGCGTCCGGGCGCTGGCCTCCGCGAGGTCCGTGGACGGGGTCACCACGTACAGGTCGAGGCCAAGCGCGTCTCCCAGCCGGAGCGCGTCGTTCGGATGGCCGGCCGCTCTCGGCCCGGTAAAACCGGCGGACAGCGGAGCCAGCGGGCCGTCGGCCAGGCGGTCAAGAGAAATGTGCGACGAGTTGAAGGTCGTGACGACCACCGGATGGTCTGGGTCAAGGGCCCGCGCTAGCCGCACCTCGTCGGCGACTACCTCCGCCGGCAGGGCGACCGAGCCGTCGCGGTCGGTCGTCACGTTGTCGAGCGGTTCATTCTCGACCTGCCACGCGTACAGGATCGGCAGCCCGGCATAGTGGTCGATCGTTGCCTGCAGGTAGGCCCGGTAGTCGGAGGATTCGTACAGCCGCCCGAGCTGGCTTGCCTCAGCCTCGTCCACCCAGTCCGGCACGTGCAACTCCGGGTACACGATGTTGCGAGCCCCCACGACCAGCAGGACACGCACGGTGCGCGCGGCGTCGGCGTTGTATACCTCGATCGTGTCGATCAGTCCGTCGAGCGCCGCAAAGTCGAACCGCCCAGGGGCCGGGGCCACGTCACCCCAGTACACCGGCAGCCGCACCAGTTCGGGGACAACCCGGTGGAGCAGGAGTTGTAACGCTTGCCCGGAGGTCCGGCCCGAGCCCGCCGAAACCGACTCGGGGCTGAACGAAAAGCCGACCAGCGGGCCGGCCGCCCCGCCCAGCAGGGCAACCGCGGACTGGGAGAAGGCGAGCACAGCCAGAGCTGCCAGGGCGCTGAGCTGGGCGGCGACCCTGCGGGTCAAGCTCACGGCCGGGTCGCCACGCTGGCCATGTAAGCAGGCCCTGATGAGAAGACCATGAGACGCGTGGCGCTCTCATCTGGCTCTCATGAACGGCGCTTAGGCTGACCGCGCGGTGCTTTTGAGCCGGATCGCCTTCCGCCCCCGGCTGCCCAGTTCCCGCCGGGAAGTTCTGCTGGCCGGTGTCGCCATCGTCCTGCTCACCTTCTGCTTTCGAACGGCGCTCAGGGGCGATGGTGTGGGCTACTTTGCGTACCTTCCTTCTGTCGTGGCCCATGGCACATTCGACATGGCCCCCACATTCGACCAATTTCTGGAGGCGAACACCCCCGTGTGGTCGCCCAACCTGCAACATCACCTGGCCAACGGCATGACCGCAAACTACAAGCCGGTCGGGTCGGCGTTGCTTGCCTTGCCCTTCTACCTCCTCACCCACCTGGTCATGCTGTTGATCCCCGGCTACCAGGATCCGGCCCTCGGCATGGAGTATCAACTGGCGTTCACCGAGGCCTCGCTCTTCTACATCGTGGTGGCCCTGATGGTCATCTATCGCTTCACGCGGAGCCTGTGGGGCGCTGCCCCCGCCGGGCTTGCCGTGGCCGCCGTGACCTTCGCCACGCCGCTGACTGCCTATATCTTTTTTGAGCCGTCCTACTACCACACCTTCGCGGTCTTCGCCGTCACGGCGTTCGCCATTTACGTCTACCAGACGCACGCCGGTCGGCGGCCTCTGCAATGGTTCTTCGCCGGCATCCTGGGTGGGCTTGCCACCATTACCCACGTAAACGAGGTCCTGTTCCTGGCCCTCATACCCATCGAATCCATCGGGTTGGCCGCCCAGCGTCGCTGGTCATGGCGAATGCTCACGAACTACGGAGTATTCGCAGCCGGCGCGCTGGTGAGCGGGCTGCCACAGCTCGTGACGGACAAGATCATGTTCGGCCAGTGGCTCCCGGTGGCTGCCCCGAACATTTCCTTCGACTTCCTGCACCCGCACCTCGTCGAGGTGCTCTTTTCGACGCAGCAAGGGTGGATATCCTGGACGCCGCTAGTCGCGGTTGCGCTCCTCGGGATGCCATTCCTTATGCGCCGGCTCGGGTGGTTTGGATTCGGGCTGGTCGTGATCGCGGCCGGGGAGGTGTTCCTCAACGCGGCGCTCTCCGACTGGTCAGGTGGACTCGCCTTCGGCCTCCGCCGACTCACCGACCAGACCTTCGTCCTGGCACTTGGGTTTGGAGCGGTCTTCGCATGGCTCCGCCGGGTCGGTGCCGGCAACGGGGCACTGGCTCTTGTGAGCGCTGGCATCGCCTGGAACGTCCTCCTGCTGGCGCAGTTCTACTACGTCATGCGTGGTCAGGTCGGAGCTCCCTGGGGACAATTTCTGGTGGACCAGCTTCAGGCGGTTGGGTTCGTCCCCCGTCTGTTCGTGCAGGGTACGGCAGCTCGTGATTTGGCGACTGGACACCCGGTCGAGGGATTCCTCGTGCTGGTGATCCTGGGCATGGCCGCCGCCGCCGCGGTCCATCTCGGTCGTGTCGGTCAGGTGGCAGGGCCGGCGCCTCGCGGGTCCAGAAACCCCGGTGAGTCCCTCAGCTAGCTCGCTCGGTCGGAGAATCCCCTCCGCAGATCGCCTGCAACACCATCACCTCATCGCCATCCTTGACGGGTCACGTCCCGGGAGTCCGGCTGGTGCAGGTCTCGTTGCGCCTTCGCCGGGCCAACGAGGAGCGGGACGCTCATGTCACCTCCCCTCCCAGGTCCTTGACGACTGATCCGTTGTGAACCACAAGCTGAATGTTGGCGGCGTCGGCGAAGATCTCCGGGTCCCGCACCGGATCCTCGGCGAGCAGGATTAGGTCGGCCCGCTTGCCCTCCTCAACGGTGCCCACCTCCCGTTCGATCCGCATCAACTCGGCGTTGGTCCGGGTGGCGGCGATGATCGCGTTCATGGCGCCCATGACCCGCGCCTGCAGCGCAATCTCACGGCCCTTGTAGGGTTGCATGCTCCCCAGCAGATCAGAGCCGGACGCGATGCGCAACCCCTTCTCAAAGGCCAGCCCCAGCGCATCGTGGGCGCCGGCCAGCCCGCGCTTGATCTTGCGCAGGTTGTCCTCGCTCACCCCGTCGCCGGTCCCGTGGGCGGCGATCATCTCGTAGGTAATGATGGTCGGCACCAGGTACGCGTCGGCTGCCTCCCCCATCCGGTCGGCGGTCTCCTCGTCCATGAAGTTGCCGTGCTCGACCGAGCGGACACCCGCCTTCAGGCAGTTCTGGATGGCGGCGGGCCCATAGGCGTGAGCCAGGACGTAGGTGCCCACGGCACGCGCGGCCTCCACCGCTCCGGCCAGCTCTTCCACTGTGAACTGGGTGTGATCCAGCTCGTCAGAGGGGGACATGGCGCCGCCGCTGGCCATCACCTTGACCTGGTCCGCCCCGCGGCGCAGTACCTCCCGCGCCGCGCGGCGGACCTCGTCCGCACCGTCCGCCAGGAGCGCCTCGGTGGAGAGTCCGGGGTGCACCGGCACCGGCGTCCGCGACGTTCGCGTTCGCCAGTCGCCATGGCCGCCCGTCTGGGAGATGAAGGGTCCGCTGATCAGCAGCCGTGGGCCGCGGATCAGGCCGAGGCGAACGGCTTCTTTGAACCCCCAGTCCAGACCGCCCGCATCGCGAACCGTTGTAAACCCGGCCTGTAGGGTGGCCTCGATCTCGCGCGCGATCCGCAGGGCCAACACGGCCGGCGGCAGCGCCACCTCCTGGACCGGAGTCATCTCCACCGCGGCCAGGTGCACGTGGGCGTCGAGCAGGCCGGGCATCAGCGTGCGACCGCCGCAATCGACCACGCGGGCATCGCGCGGCAGGGCACTCGCGCCCGGGGACCCGATGCGGGCGATGCGGCTGTCCTCCACGACGACGCGCATGTCCGACCTGGGGTCGCGCCCCGTGCAGTCCAGAAGGGTCGCGTGCTCGAAGACCAGCGTCACCCGGTCATGATACGGTCGAAGCTAGTGTCCCGGGCTTGTCCCGCGTTGGGCACCACGTCGATTCGGCTCAGCAGCCAGTCCGGTGGCGGGCCATTCAGCTCCGCGTCGCAGCGGCCGCAGACGCCGGCGACGTCGACCTCGATGGGGAACCCGCATTGGGGGCACGCTCCGGGCGCCATGGAAGGATGGCCGCTTGATGGCGATCGCTGGAAAACCCAATCCTCTGTCCAGGTGATCGGGACCCTGGACCCTCGCACCAGCGCACCGGTGGCCGCCGCGATATCGTAGTCGGCGGCGGTGAACGTGAGGCGAACTACGACCGTGTCGAAGCGGGCGTCGCTGCCCGCGGCCACGATGGCGGCGTCACGAGCGGCGAGACCCTCCAGGAGGTTGCGGCGTCCGTCGGCCTTGTAGGCGGCCAGGTCCTCCTTCTGCTGCTCCCAAATCACCGGCGCCATCACGCGATGACTGAGACGCGGGTCCTGCTCGGTCCAGGCCCGGAGCACGACCGGGGCGGCGCGGCGGGCATGCTCGATCAGCGCGTCCTGACGGAAGGACGGGTCATGCTTGGCAATGGCCGCCAATCCCTGGAGGGCCGTCTGGGGATCGGCGGCGGGCGGGTCGGAGCCGCTCAGGGTAGCGCCATACCAGAGGCGGCCGACCTGGGCGGGGGACCGCATGTCACTGGCCACCAGCACCGCCGGCATGGCCTGCTGCGGGGCGACCCACCAGCGCGGCAGGCGGGTCTGGAGGCGAGGCCACAGGTCGGAGAGGGCGTCGAGCAGGAGGTCGCGGAACGTCCAGAGCCCGGCCACCAGCACGGCCAGCCCGATGAAGCCCCCCAGGTAGGCGCGGCCACAGGTGTCGATCGAATCGACGAGGCAGGACTCCCAGGAGGGCACGCCCCTATGACGGCTGGCCAGCCGGTCGCTTGCAGGCGTCCCGGTCTGTCAATAGTTGGTCGGGTGATTGAAGAAGTTGAGCGGGACGCCGAGCAACGAAGCCACCCCCACGGCGAGGCCGACTAGCACCAGTATGAAGAACAGCATCCAACGGGCCATGGTTTGCTCCCCATACAGCTCAACCCCGCTCCGGGGCCAATCCTGTGGAAGCGTAAGGTGCGTCCGATCAGCGTCTTGGGTGGTCTGCCGAACCCGGGCTTGATGTTCTTTCTTGGGAGCCTTGAGAACACTCCCCAGGAGGCGTGGTCACGTCCAACAGTTAGGTGCAGGGCGCGATGTCTGTCAGGCGTTGGCTCCCGTCGCTCGGGCGAGAGCCTCTCGGAATACCCCCACCCCTACCCTCCCCGCAGGGGGGAGGGAGATTCGGTCCCTGCATGCGGGAAGGGGACCAGGCTTTCTCCAACCACACAGATCACTTAGACGACCTTCTCGCTGGGCAGCGATTCCACAAACTCAGTGCCCAGCCGAGCGGCGTCGTACCGCTTTCCGACGAGGTGGTGATAGGGGACACCGGAGAAGAAGTGGTGGCTGCGGGTAGGGAGGTCGATTCCGGCCTGCCACTCCTGGCGCTGCAGCTCGATGTAGCCCTGCTCTTCCCGCTCGGCCATCGCTTGCAACAGCAGGCTGAGGCCGTGACCAGTCGCATGCTGGGCCCCGAGCGTGATGAAAATGAACTTGACGCCCATCTGGCCCAACTCGGCGAAGGTGATCGGCTTGGGGTCCGCATACCACTTAAAGGAGGAAGACCAATTGAAGGCGAAGCGGGCCTGGGGGAAGCGCTTTCGAATCTCGCTGGTGAAGGTCTCCAGCGGCTGCCGGTCGGAGGTCGGGAATTCGCACCAGAGCAGCTGTGGGACCCCGCTCTCCAGGTAGGCCAGGCCGCGGGCGATGGCCAGGTCCAGGCCCCGAGCCGGCTCGGGCGCGTCGACCGCGCTCAGCCCATCGGTGCGGGCGATGACCACGAAGTCGGGGTTGCCCAGGTCGTCGGCCACGGCGCGGGCCATGCGCAGCTTGCCCAGCATCTCATTGACCGGGATCAACGCCTTGCCGCCGATGTGACCGCACCGCTTGGGGAGGACCTGGTCCTCCAGGTGCGCGGCGGCCACTCCGGCGTTGACGTAAAGCTCGGTGGTGCGCTGGACGTTGAAGATGTTGCCGTAGCCGCCGTCCATGTCGACGATGACCGGCGGGATGTCCAGGTGTCGCGGGGGGATGCCCTTCTCGGGATCACCCACTGCCATCGTCAGCTGAAACTTGCGCAGCCCGCTGACCGTGCGCCGGGCGGCATCGGCGATCTCCGCGCTGGAGTACAGGTCCATGTCGGTGGATCCCAGGTGGCCGATGGCGAAGGAATAGCCACTGAAGTACACGGCCTTAAAGCCGTAGTACATGACCAGCTGGGCCCCCATCGGGTCGTAGACACCAGGGCCGAAGAGGTAGGGTTCGGTATCCAGCAGCTGCCGCATCCGGGTGCTCGGATGGACGAACCGGGAGGCCGGCACCTGGAACCCCTGGGGCTGGAGCGGGCTGTCCACCAGGTCTCGTTCCGTGGGCACCGAGCCGTTCGGTTGCGACTTGCCTGGACTAATCGTTGCCGTGGTCCCGCTCGCAGAAGTCCGGGCAGTTGCACTCGGCAGCCTCGGCGGCGGTCACCAGGGCTCCTCGGTCGTCAGTCCGCTCCCGGTGTTCGTGAAGGTCGATGGGCATACAAGCAGGCTATCAAGTTACCTGTCATTGGGTCAAATATATAGATTCGATCACATCGATCAACTTGGTCTATGGGACTGAGATGCCGTCCGGACGCGACGGTCGTGGCAGAAGTGCACGGCGGCAGGATGAAGCGCTCGCAGCCTCCCCAGGGACGCGCGGTAGGTGGGCACGTCTTCCATGGCGTGCGGCGGCGGGTCAGCGCCCTCGAACTGTTCCACGTTCCAGGCCGCGTCGCCGACGACGAGGGCTGTGCCGGCGGTGGTATCAATGGCGATGCTCTGATGTCCGGGCGTGTGTCCGGGCGTGGTGATCACCCGCACGCCGGGCCGGATCTCGGCGCTGCCATCGAGCAGCTCATAGCGGGCGCCCGCATATTCCAGCCACTCGGCGATGGTGTAGTCGTGCTCCCTGATGCGGGCGTGCTCTTGACGCTGGACGTAGACGGGCGCCTGGGGGAAGACGCCGTTCTGGCCGCAGTGGTCGAAGTGCAGGTGGGAATTGATCACCCACTGGATGTCGCCTGGTTCCACGTCGTGACGGCGCAGGGCATCCACGATCGGCACCATCACGGCGCGAAACTCCTTGATCAGGCCGACGTCCGTCCCATAGCCCGTGTCGACCAACCCAGCGCCGTCCGGGTGTTTGATGAGGAACCCGTGGACCGGGATTTCGAGCTTCAGATAAGGGAGCCACAGCTTCCCCAGGTGTAGCCGGATGATGCCCTCTGGCTCGATCACCTGGCCATCGTACTGACGCGGCACCGCCTCGCGGCCCTCCCCTGAGCTGATGGGGATGGAAATCCTTATG
>DASQAY010000029.1:0-14022 GCA_035635515.1 Candidatus Eiseniibacteriota bacterium
ATCTGCGGGCGCTACGAGGGGGTCGACGAGCGGGTGGCCGAGTTCCTGGTCGATCGCGAACTGTCGATCGGCGACTTCATCCTGACCGGCGGCGAGCTGGCGGCCATGGTGGTCATCGACGCCATCAGCCGGCTGCGGACCGGCGTGCTCGGCGCCGAAGCGTCGCCCGTCGACGAGTCCTTTGTGGACGGCCTGCTGGAGTACCCCCACTACACCCGCCCGCCGGTCTACGACGGCCACGCGGTCCCGGAAATTCTGCTGTCCGGCCATCATGCCGAAATCGAGAAGTGGCGCCGGGAGCAAGCCCGGCAGCGCACCCGTCGCCGCCGGCCGGACATGATGCGGTAAACTGGTTCGCCGTGCCGAACGTGATCGACCTGATCGAAGCCGAGACCAAGCGCAAGAAAGTCCCCGAGCTGCGCCCTGGGGACACCGTGCGTGTGCATGCCAAGGTCGTGGAGGGAACTCGGGAGCGGGTCCAGATGTTCGAGGGCATCGTCATCGGCATCCACGGGTCGGGTGTCAAGGAGGTCTTCACCGTCCGCCGCATCGCCCATGGTGTCGGGGTCGAACGGTCCTTCCTGGTGCATTCGCCGCGGATCGATAAGATCGACGTGCTGCGCCACGGTGATGTGCGCCGGGCCAAGCTCTACTACCTCAGGGGGAAGATCGGCAAAGGTGCCCGCATCCGGGAAAAGCGTGAAGCCATCGTCGCCGCTGACGGAGCAGTCGTCGAGCCCGAGCTCGAGCGTGAGCCCGAGCCAGAGCCCGAGGCGGCCACCGAAACCGCCAAAAGCTGACCGCGACCTCTGGGTCTTCGAGCGGCAGGCGTTCGGCCTGGGCTATGCCGCGGTGGCCGGCGTCGACGAGGCCGGCATGGGCCCCTGGGCGGGCCCGGTGGTGGCGGCCGCGGTTGTCCTGCGGCCCTTCTTCGAGAGCGATGGCATCAATGACTCCAAGCTGCTGACGGCTGCGCAGCGGGAGGCCTACTACCCGCAAATCCTGCAGCACGCGGAGTCGTGGGGGGTGGGCCTGATCGAGGTGGATGAGATCGACCGGGTGGGCGTGCGGCGCGCCGGCCGGATGGCGATGGCCCTGGCCCTGCAGCGCCTGGGGCGGCGGCTGGACTACCTGCTGGTCGACGGATTTCGGCTCCCCGAAGCGCTGCTGCCGCAGCTGCCCATCATTAAGGGTGATCGCCGCTCCATCTCCATCATGTCCGCCGGGATCATCGCCAAGGTGACCCGCGACCGCCGCATGGTCGGGGAGGCCGAGCGGTTTCCGGCCTACGGCTTCCAGTCGCACAAGGGGTACCCCACCCCCGAGCATCTGGCGGCGCTCGATCGCCACGGCCTCTGCCCGCTGCACCGCCGCTCGTTCATCACCATCCGCACCCGCGCCGAGCTGGAGGCCCAGGCACGTGCCAACGCCGCTCGGGACTAGCGGCGAGGAGCTGGCCGAGGATCATCTCCGCGGCCTGGGCTACGGCATCCGCGGCAGGGACGTGCGGACGCCCATCGGACAGCTGGACCTGGTGGCCACGGATGGACCCACGCTGGTCTTCGTCGAGGTCAAGACCCGTGCCGGCATTGGGTTCGGGTTGCCGGAAGAGGCGATCGCCGGCCACAAGTCGCGCAAGCTGCGCCAGCTGGCCCAGTACTACCTCAAGCGCCATCCGCATGCAGGACCGCTGCGCTTCGACGTGGTTGGCATCATCGTGGAGGACGGCCGGGTGTCGCGGCTCACCCACACCAAAAATGCGCTGGATTAGAGGGCTTGCCAGATCGCCAGGAACTGGTCGAGGATCCGCCCGGTCGCGCCCCAGATGATGTCCTCGTCGATGGTGAAGTAATGCACGGTGAAGTGCATCCCGTCCGCGACCCGGTCCTCGGTCCGATGGACGGCCGGATCCAGCAGGCGGCGCAGCGGCACCACCAGCAGGTTCTTAACCTCCAGCGGCGCCGGCGTCAGGGTGGCGGGGTCGATCCCCAGCGTCCCCACAATGGGGGTGATGACGAAGCCGCTGACCACGGTGGGGACGTCGTCAAGCTGGCCGAGGACATCGACCGCGGCGGGATCCAGGCCGAGTTCCTCGTAACTCTCGCGCAGGGCCGCTGCCACCGGTGAGCCGTCGCCCGGTTCCTGGGCGCCCCCGGGAAACGAGATCTGCCCCTTGTGGGTCAGGACCGTGTCGGTCCGGCGCGTGAAGAGGACCTCGACCCCACTGGGACGGGTGAGCAGGGGAACCAGCACCCCGGCCTGAATCCAGCGGCCGGCCTCGAGCGCAAGCCGGTGGCGTTCGCCCAGCCGCTGTCGCAACCGCTCGATCCGCCCCCGCTCGACGACCGCGGCTACGTCCAGGCCTCGTGGGAGATGGGAATGGTGTGGCCGCATTCCTTGCAGACCCATCCCTGGCCGCGCCGGAGTACCGTCCGGCCACCGGAGAGCCGGACCGTCTGATCGGGACCGTTCAGGCGCTCCCAGACCGGGATTCGTTTGCACTGCTCGCAGACGCGCGGCGGGGGATTCACACGCATCGTTCGATTATGCCTGAGGCCTGGATGCGGGCCTTGGGTCCAGGGTCCGCACGACGCGGGCCGGGTTGCCGGCGACGATCACGTCGGGCGGGACATCGTCAAAGACGACGGCGTGGATGCCCACCACCGAGTTCCGGCCAACGTGCACACCCGGCATGATTCCAACCTGGCCGCCGACCCAAACGTTGTCCTCCAGCACAATCGGGTCCGCCGACCCGTCGGGCTGGTCGGGGGCGGGCTCGTGGTCGCGCAGGAAGCAGGAACCCAGCACACAGTCGGCGCCCACCTCGATGGCGGCGGCCGCCACCAGAGTGCAGCCGTTGAGGCGCGCGTGGCGGCCGATGCGGATCCGCGCCTGGGGTGTGGTGGTGATCAGTCGGTTGACCTCCGCGTGGGACCAGGCATTGACGCCGGCTTCCAGGACGACCGAGCCTGGCCCCCGGATTTGCAGGCGGCCATTACCCAGTAGGCCCGGCCCAATCTGCACCCGGCCGCCCGGCCGGCGGTAGGGGAGGGTGGTCAGCCAGCCTAGGCCGCGGGCGGCGGCGCGTTTCCACTCCACCTGGCCAGTCTAGGAGTGGTCCACGAACATACACAAAATAGTGGTAGCATGGGCGCACGGTGCTGGCTCGGGCGCTCTGCGGGACCCTGTTCGGCCTCGATGGCGTGCGGATCGACGTCGAAGCCGACATCGGGCCGGGCCTGCCGGGCTTCCACATCGTGGGGCTGGCCGATCGCGCCCTGCAGGAGGCCAGGGAGCGGGTCAAGATCGCCATCAACAACAGCGGGGTGGAGTTCCCGGGCCAGAAGGTCACCGTCAACCTGGCGCCCGCCCAGCTCCCAAAAGAGGGCTGCGGCTTCGACCTGGCCATCGCGGTCGCCATCCTGAGCGCGTCGGGGAAGGTCCGCTTGCCGGACGGGGCGGCCTGGCTGGGTGAGCTCGGGCTGGATGGCTCCGTCCGGCGAGTGCGGGGCGTGCTGCCGATCGCGGCCCATCTGACCCGCAGCGGGGCGACCCAGTTCTACGTTCCGCGCGAGAACATGGCCGAGGCGCGGCTGGGCACGTCGCACCCGGTCCACGGTGTGCGCGACCTCCAGGAGCTGGTGGCCCACTGGGAGTCGGGGAACGGCCTGGCGGCCGACCCGCCAGCACCGAACGGACCGGTCGCTGCGCCCGAGCCGGCGGTCGACCTGGCGGACGTGCGTGGCCAGGCCACCGCCCGGCGCGCCCTGGAAATTGCCGCGGCGGGCGCCCACCACATCCTATTAATAGGTCCCCCCGGGGCGGGCAAGACCCTGCTGGCCCGGGCCCTGCCCAGCATCCTGCCCCCGCTGCCACCGGCCGAGTCGCTGGAGGTGACGGCCATCGCCTCCTGCGTGGGCCTGCTGCCGCCGGGGAGCGGGCTGCTGGTGGAGCCACCCTTCCGGGCGCCCCACCACAACATCTCCGCGGCCGGCCTGATCGGTGGGGGCGGAGCGGTCCCGCGGGCCGGCGAAATCACGAGAGCCCACCGGGGCGTCCTGTTCCTGGACGAGGTAACCGAGTTCCGGCGCGATGCCCTCGAGGCCCTGCGCCAACCCCTGGAAGAAGGCCGGGTGGCCGTGGCCAGGGTTGGCGGCCACGCCGTGTTTCCAGGCCGGTTCATCCTGGTGGCCGCCGCCAACCCGTGTGCCTGTGGTTTCGCCGGCGAGGCCGGGCGATGCCGCTGCACGCCCCTCGATCGACAGCGGTACCAGGCCCGGCTCTCCGGGCCTATTCGGGATCGCATCGACCTGCAGGTCCTGGTTCCGCGGTTGCCGGCAGCCGAGCTGCTCCGAGCATCCGCCGCGGCCGAGTCGAGTGCGGTGGTCCGCACGCGGGTGCTTCAGGCCCGGGTGCGGCAGGAGGCGAGGCGACCGAGCGGGCCGCTCAACGGCGCGCTGAGCGGGGCCCAGCTGCGCCGGGATGCCCGGCTGGACGACCCCGAGCACGCGGTGCTGGAGGCCGCCGCCGACCGGCTGCACCTGACCGGGCGGGCCATCCACCGCGTGCTGCGGGTGGCCCGTACCATCGCCGACCTGGAGGGGGTGGGGAACGTGGCGTCGACCCACCTGGCGGAAGCCCTCCAGTACCGCGATCCCGCATGACCACGCTGCAGGTGGGCGATGAGGCCTATCCGGCCTGCCTGCGCCAGATCCATGACCCGCCCGCCCGGCTCTTTGTCCAGGGCCGGTTGCCGGCGGAGGACATGATTGCCATCGTCGGTTCGCGGCGGGCCACGCCGTACGGGTTGCGCGTCGCGTATCGGCTGGCGGCCGACCTGAGCCAGTGCGGGGTGGTTGTGGTCAGTGGCCTGGCTCGCGGCGTCGACGCCGCCGCCCATCGTGGGGCGCTGTCCGGTCCCACCCCCACCGTGGCGGTGATGGCCACCGGGCTGGACCGCATCTATCCGCCCGAGCACGCGGACCTGGCCGCCCAGATCGCGCGCACCGGTGCACTGGTGACGGAGGCGCCGGACGGGACGCCGCCGCTGCCCTCTCGGTTTCCGGTGCGCAATCGGATCATCTGCGGTCTGAGCAAAGGGGTCGTGGTGGTCGAGGCAGCCGCGCGCAGTGGCGCGCTGATCACGGCCAACATGGCGGCCCGGGAAGGCCGCGAGGTGTTCGCGGTGCCGGGCAGCATCGAGAATCCATTGACCGAGGGGACGCACGCGCTGATTGACGACGGGGCCAAGCTGGTGCGCGATGTGCACGACATCCTCGAAGAATTCCCAACCCTCGCGCGCGTACACGCGCGCGCGCGTATGTACGCGCCTGTGCGCGCAGACAGATACGCGCCTGCGCGCGCGGATTCAGGACCGCATGAGACGGCGCTTCGCGATGTTTGGGAATTGCTTGATCTGGATACTCCACGGCATCATGATGAGGTGGCCACACAACTCGGGATCACGGCGGCTGAACTCAATCGTCGGATCACCGTGCTGGAAATGGGCAACTATATAATCGGCGACGCCGGCGGCCTGCGCCGTCGCGTCCCCGCATCCTGAATCACACCATGGCAACTCCCCTGATCATCGTTGAGTCGCCGGCAAAAGCGAAAACGCTCAGCCGGTTCTTGAACGGCCAGTACGACGTACGGGCCTCGATGGGACACGTGCGTGACCTTCCCAAGAGCCAGCTCGGGATCGACGTCGAGCATGGCTTCGCCCTGGACTACGTCGTCATTCCAGGCAAGGAGTCCACCATCAAGGAACTGACGGCGGCCGCCAAGAAGGCCTCCCAGGTCCTGCTGGCATCCGATCCGGATCGCGAGGGTGAGGCCATCGCCTGGCACCTGGCGGCGGCGCTGCATCTCCGCACGCCCCAGCGGATCGAGCTGCACGAGATCACCCCGACCGCCGTGCGGCACGCGCTAGAGACACCGCGTCCCATGAACCAGGACCTGATCGACGCCCAGCAAGCTCGCCGGGTGATCGACCGGCTGGTGGGCTACAAGCTCAGTCCGCTGCTGTGGAAGAAGATCCGGCGCGGGCTCAGCGCCGGCCGGGTGCAATCGGTCGCCGTGCGCCTGGTGTGCGAGCGCGAAGCCGAGATCGAGCAGTTTGTCCCGGTCGAATCCTGGACGCTGGACGCCATGCTGGCGAAACTCGATCGTCCGGAGCGTCCCTTCTCGGCCAGGTTCGTCCGCAAGCAGGGTGACGAGAAAGACCTCGCGCTCTCGAGAGAGGCCGACGTGTCCGCCATCGTGGCCGCGCTCGAGGGGGCGACCTACAAGGTCCTGGGGATCGAGACCAAGGACAGCACCCGATCGTCGCGACCGCCCTATATCACCAGCACGCTGCAGCAGGATGCCTCCTCCCGGCTCAAGTTCGCCCCCAAGCGAACCATGCGGATCGCCCAAGGCTTGTACGAAGGCGTGGAGCTCGGCCCGCAGGGACCGGTCGGATTGATCACCTACATGCGCACGGACTCGTTCCGCCTGTCGGACGAGGCCGTGACTGCGGCCCGCGCGTACGTCGCGAGTACCTACGGCCCCAGCTACGTGCGCACCGACCGGCCGCAGTGGAAGGCCAAGGGCCCGGTGCAGGATGCCCACGAAGCGATTCGCCCCACGGACGTCAGCAGGACGCCGGAATCGATCGCGAGTTTCCTCTCTCCCGAGCAGTTGAAGATCTACCGGCTGATCTGGCAGCGCTTTGTGGCCAGCCAGATGGCGCCGGCGCGCTTCGCCCAGACCGAGGCGATGGTGGGCGCCGGCGGGTATCTGTTCAAGGCCACCGGGTCGGTGCTGATGTTTGAGGGCTTCTACAAGGTGTGGCCCAGGGACAGCGAGAACGATGAGGAGCGCGAGCTGCCGCCGCTGGCCGTGGACGAATCGCTGCAACTCCGTGAACTCAAGCCGGAGCAGCATTTCACCGAGCCGCCGCCCCGGTACACGGAAGCCTCGCTGATCAAGGAGCTGGAGAAGCGCGGCATCGGCCGGCCCAGCACCTATGCTCCGACCATCGACGTCATCCAGACCCGGAGGTACGTCCAGCAAACCGAGCGGCGGCTGCATCCGACCGAGCTGGGCAAGACGGTCAATACCTGGCTGATCGAACACTTCCCGGACATCGTGGACGTGGGTTTCACGGCGGAGATGGAGGAAGAGCTGGACGAGATCGAAGAAGGCCAGCGGAAATGGGTGCCCGTGGTGCGCGAGTTCTACCGCCCCTTTGCCGACACCCTCACCCGGGCCGAGGATACTGCTCGGGTCAAAGTCCCCCTCAAGGAGACGGGCGAGGACTGTCCGAAATGCCTGAAGGAAGGCCGCCAGGGCCGTCTCGTGTACCGCTTCAGCAAGCTCGGGGAGTTCGTGGGCTGCTCGCTCTACCCCGAGTGCGACTACATCCAGGGCCGCTCAGACCAGCCCAAGGTGGCGCCGGTCGAGACCGGCGAGGCCTGCCCTCGCTGCGGGAAGCCGCTGGTGCAGCGCACGGGAAAGCGCGGGGAGTTCGTGGCCTGCTCCGGCTATCCCAAGTGCCACTACGTCAAGCGCGAATTCCAGCCGGCGGAGGTGGTCGAGGGCCGCGTCTGCCCGCGCTGCGGTAAGCCGCTGTTGAATCGCAAGGGCCGGTTCGGGGAGTTCGTCGGGTGCTCCAGCTACCCGGACTGCCGCTACGTGGAGGCCGGCGCCCGCACCCCGGCGGTCATCGATCCCAGCCAGCTGCTGCCGGACGATCCCTGTCCGCGCTGCGGCAAGCCCCAGCTGATGCGCCAGGGCCGCTACGGCGAGTTCAAGACCTGCTCGGACTACCCCGCCTGCAAGCCGGAGCGGAAAGCCCGCACCAAGGCGGCCCCCCCCATCCGGGTCAAGACCCCCAAACCGGCCGCCTGAGCCCTCATCGGGCCGGTCGCCCTGAGCCCGAATCCACCGAAACGAACTCGCATCTTGGGCGGATGCGACCTGAGCCCGAGGCCGCCGGAACAAACTCGCATCTTGGGCGCGGATGCGGCCGATCCGGGCGTCGTCTCCTGCGCGCGCTCGGTCACGCATCGACGGATGCGCTCCCTCGCGTGCTCGTCGTCTCCTGCGGCTCGGCACGCCCCGCATCCCAATCTGCTTCGTTCGTCCGACGGCCCCGGGCTCCGGGCGTCGTCTCCTGCGCGCACTCGGTCACGCATCGACGGATGCGCTCCCTCGCGTGCTCGTCGCCTCCTGCGGCTCGGCTCGCCCCGCATCCCAATCTGCTTCGTCCGCTCGGTGGACTCCGGCTTGAGTTTGAGTTCGCCGGAATTGGGCTATACTTCGCCGGAAATACTGCACGCCTTCCGACGGTAGGCCGAGGTGCCCGGGATCCCGGGTTCGGCCGCCGGATGACGAGGGCGGAGGCGCAAACAAGGAGGTCGTCCCCGATGGCTCTCGTCACGCTCAAACAACTGCTCGAGGCTGGCGTCCACTTCGGCCATCAGACCAGCCGCTGGAATCCCAAGATGAAGCGCTACATCTTCACCGCGCGCAATGGGATCCACATCATCGATCTCCAGCAGACGGTCAAGCTGCTGGACGAAGCCTGCAACTGGGTGAAGGATGTCGTCGGCGGCGGTCGGGTGGTGCTCTTCGTAGGGACCAAGAAGCAGGCCCAGGAATCGATCGAGCTGGAGGCCCGGCGCAGCGGCATGCCCTACGTCAACCACCGGTGGATGGGCGGCATGCTAACCAACTTCAGCGTCATCCGCAAGCAGATCGACCGGCTGAACGCGCTGCGGGCGATCCGCAACAACGGCGGCTTCACCGGCAGCAAGAAGCAGGTGACCAAGCTGGAGGACGAGCTGACGCGGCTGGAACGGTTCTTCGGGGGGATGGCCGACATGAAGAAGCTGCCCGGGGCCGTCTACGTCGTCGATCCGCGCAAGGAGCACATCGCGGTCACGGAGGCTCGCAAGCTGGGCATCCCCATCGTGGCCATCGTGGACTCCAACTGTGATCCGGATGAGATCGACAAGGTCATCCCCGGGAACGACGACGCCATCCGCGCCGTCAAGCTGATCACGAACAAGGTGGCGGATGCCTGCCTCGAAGCCCGCCAGCTGATCAGCCCCGAGGAACTGGTGGCTGTCCCTGAGGTGGAGGCGCCGGCGGCGATCTACCAGGCCGGCGAGGAAGAAGAGGAAGAAGAGGAGAAGGCCTTCGCCGGGATGCCCACGATCGACGAAGCGGAGTTCTACGAGGACGAATCCTTGGACGATGAGAAATGAGCAAGGAGATCCCCGTGGCTGACATCAGCGCCGACAAGGTGAAGCAGCTCCGCGAAGCCACCGGCGCTGGCATGATGGACTGCAAGCGCGCCTTGCAGGAAACAAACGGCGACCTGGAGAAGGCCAAGGATTGGCTGCGGCAGAAGGGGATGGCCAAGGCGGCCACCAAGGCCGGCCGCACCGCCAGCCAGGGGCTGGTGCACGCCTACATCCATCACAATGGCCAGCTGGGAGTGCTCGTGGAGCTGAACAGCGAGTCCGACTTCGTGGCCCGCAACGAGGAGTTCCGCCGTCTGGCCCACGAACTGGCGGTCCACATCGCCGCCGCCAACCCGCGCTGGCTGCGCCGCGAGGATGTTCCAGCGGAGATACTCACCCGGGAGAAGGCCATCTATGAGGCCCAGGCGCGCGAGCTAAAGCGGCCCGAGAACGTCCTCCCCAAGATCGTCGAGGGCAAGCTCAAAGACTTCTACAAGCAGGACGTGCTGCTGGACCAGCCGTTTGCGAAGGACGACGCCCGGACGGTCGCCGAGGTGATCAAGGAAGCAATTGGGAAGCTGGGGGAGAACATAACCATCTCGCGCTTCGCCCGTTTCAAGGTGGGCGAGAGCCTCCATAGGAAGCATCGTAGAGAAAACGGCACCCGTGACCACCGCCAAGCCAGCGTCGGCCGTCCCGCGCTACAAGCGGGTCCTGCTCAAGCTGAGCGGGGAGGCACTGACGTCCCCCGGTGGATTCGGCATCGACCCGGACATCGTCCACCGGATCGCTGAGGAAGTGGTCGGGGTCATGCAAACGCACGCCACCCAGGTGGCGATCGTGATGGGCGGCGGCAATATCATCCGCGGCGAGACGGCCAGCGCCAAGGGGATGAACCGGGTCACGGCGGACTACATGGGGATGCTGGCCACCGCCATCAACGCCCTGGCGCTGCTCGACGCGCTGGAACGCATCGGGCAACCAACGCGGGTGCAGTCGGCGATTCGGATGGACCAGGTGGCCGAGCCCTATATCTGGCGCCGCGCCGTGCGCCATCTGGAGAAGGGCCGGGTCGTCATCCTGGCCGGCGGCACGGGCAATCCCTACTTTTCGACGGATACGACGGCGGCCCTGCGGGCGGTGGAGATCGGCGCCCAGGTGGTGCTGAAGGCGACCATGGTGGACGGAATTTACAGCGCTGATCCCCTGAAGGATCCCACGGCCAAACGCTTTTCCCACCTGGAATATCTCGACGTGATCAACAAAGAGCTGCGGGTGATGGACCACACCGCCATCACGCTCTGCAAAGAGAACAACCTCCCCATCGTGGTCTTCAATCTGCTTGAGCCGGGAAACATCGAGCGGGTGATCCAGGGCGACCAGAAGATTGGCACCTGGGTCGGGCCTTTGCGATGATCGAAGACAACCTGCGCGAGGCCGAAACCAAGATGCAGAAGAGTCTCGAGGCGCTGGGCAAGGAGATCCTGACCATCCGCACCGGCCGGGCCAGTCCGGGACTGATCGACCGCATCGCGGTCGAGTACTACGGAAACCCCACGCCGCTCAACCAGCTGGCCAGCATTACCGCCCCCGAGCCGCGCCTGATCGTGATCCAGCCGTGGGACCGGACGGTCATCACGGCGGTGGAGAAGGCATTGCAGAAATCGGAGCTCGGCCTCAACCCGGCCAATGACGGCCAGGTGATCCGGGTGCCGATTCCACCGCTCAACGAAGAGCGGCGCCGGGAATATGTGCGTCTGGTCAAGCGCTATGCCGAGAGTGCCCACGTGGCGGTGCGCAACATCCGCCGCGACCAGATGGAGAAGATCAAGGGCGCCGAGAAAGCCAAGCAGGTGTCTGCCGATGACGCCAAGCGCGCCAGCGAACGTTTGCAGAAGGTGGCCGATCGGTACATTGCGAAGGTCGATGAAGCGGCGGCCCGCAAAGAAGCCGAAATCATGGAGGTCTGAGCGCCCCTTTATCCATGACTCCCCCGGTTCACATCGGCATCATCATGGACGGCAACAATCGCTGGGCTCGCCAGCGGTTGTTGCCCCGAGAGGCCGGGCACCGGGCGGGGGTGGAATCGATCCGGCGGGTCGCCGAAGCTTGCGAAACGGCCGGGGTGCGAGTGCTCACGGTGTACGGCTTCTCCACCGAGAACTGGGCCCGGCCGTCGGATGAAGTGGCGTTCCTGATGCAGCTCTTCGAAGAGACGATCCCCCGGGAGGTGCCCGAGCTGGCCGAGCGCGGCATCGAGCTCCGCTTTTCGGGAAGGATTGACGAGCTGTCGCCGTCCCTCCAGCAGCTGATGCGCGATGCCAACCTAAAGACCCGGGAAAACGCGCACGCGGTCCTCAACATCGCGGTCAACTACGGTGGCCGCTCGGAGATCGTGGACGCGATCCGGGCGATGGCCCGCGCCGGCGCCGACATGCGCACCCTGGATGAGGCCGCCGTGTCGGACTTCCTGTACACCCAGGGCCTCCCCGATCCCGACCTGATCATCCGAACCGCGGGCGAGATGCGGCTGAGCAACTTCCTGCTCTGGCAGAGCGCCTACGCGGAGTTCTACAGCACGCCCACCCTCTGGCCGGACTTCAGCGAGGCCGACCTGGAACAGGCGCTGGTGGCGTACCAGAGCCGGGTACGCCGATTTGGCGCCCGCCCGGAGGAGGAGGTGTCCCATCGATCCCGCCAGGTCAACGGCTGACGCGCCGTCGCCGGCCCGCCGCCCCAGCCTGCTCCCCCGGATCGGCAGCGCGGCCCTGCTGCTGGCCGCGGTGCTGGCAGCCCTGATTGCTGGCTCGGTCTGGGCCTACGCGGCGACGGCGGTGCTCCTGGGGGCGGCCCTCTTCGAGTATCGGCAGCTGACCCGGGCGCTGCAGGCACCGGCGCCCTGGTGGCTGCTGTTCCCGCTCAGTTACGCGCTCTTGCTGCGCGACCGCTGGCCGGCGCCGGTCGACCTGGCGCTGCTGCTGGCCGCCGCCACCGTTATCGGGCTGGCAGCCATGGTCTTTCTGCGCGACTGGAGCCAGAGCTTTTTCCGCTGGGCCCTGGCGATCGGAGGCAGCCTCTACCTGGGATTCCTCCTGAGCTACTACCTGGCGCTCTACTTCCTCCACCAGCCCGATCCGAACCACCTGGGGTTCGGCACGGTGATTTTCACCCTGGGGGCGGTCTTCGTGGGCGACACCGCCGCCCTGCTGGCCGGGACCCGGTTTGGCCGGCACCCGTTCTTCCCCCGGATCAGCCCCAAGAAGACCGTAGAGGGCGCGGTCGCCGAAGTGATCGCGAGCATGCTCCTCTTCGGGCTGTTCTCCCCCCTGGTCAATATCTGGTTCCCACACAACCTGATCCTGGGGCTGCTGATCGGGATCGTGGCCCAGGTCGGGGACCTGGTCGAATCGCAGCTCAAGCGCGCGGCCGGCGTGAAGGACGCCAGCCGGTGGATCCCCGGCCACGGCGGCATCCTGGACCGGATCGATTCGGTGCTGCTGGTTGGCGTGGTGGTCTTCTACTACCTGCGCGCCTTCCATCTGGGATGACGCGCCCTAAGCGCCTGGCACTGCTGGGAGCCACCGGCTCCATCGGCCGGCAAGTCTGCGAGATCGTCCAGCGCTACCCCGAGCGGTTCGCCCTGCACGCCATGGTGGCCGGTCGCGACGGCGCCGCCCTGCACGACCTGGCGGCGGCGCACCCCAGCGCACACACCCGGCTGGCCACGCCGGCCGAGGGTGACCCGGAGGCTGCCGCGACGGCGATCGATGACCTCGTCCGGGATCCCGAGGTGGACTTGGTGGTGGTCGCCATCGCCGGCAGCGCCGCCCTCCGGCCGACCCTGGCCGCCCTCGAGGCCGGCAAGGACGTCGCCCTGGCGACCAAGGAAGTGCTGGTGATGGCGGGGGACCTGGTCCGCCAGCGGATGCAGCGCCACCACTCCCGGCTGCTGCCCATCGACAGTGAGCACTCTGCCATCTGGCAGTGCCTGTGGGGCGAGCAGCGGGCGTCGGTGCGCCGGCTGATCTTGACCGGGTCGGGCGGTCCTTTCTTGCGCCGTCCCCTGGAGACCCTGTCGGCGGCGACCGTCGACGAGGCGTTGCAGCATCCGCGCTGGAAGATGGGGCCCAAGATCACCATCGACAGCGCGACCATGATGAACAAGGGACTGGAGATGATCGAGGCGCACTACCTCTTCGACGTCGCCTACCCGGACATCGAGGTGGTTATCCACCCCGAGGCGGTGGTGCACTCGATGGTGGAGTTCGTGGACGGTAGCGTGAAGGCCCAGCTGGGGGTGCCCGACATGCGCCTGCCGATCGCCGTGGCCCTGGCGTATCCGGATCGGATTCCCGACATCGTCCCCCCGCCCGATCTGACGGCGATCAAGGCGCTCACCTTTGAGCCCGTTGATCCGCAGCGATTCCCGGCGCTGGCCCTGGCCCGGACGGCCGCCCAGCAGGGTAGCGTGGCCACCGCCGTTCTCAACGCCGCCAACGAAGAGGCGGTGGCGGCCTTCCTCCGGGGGCGGCTGGGGTTCACCAAGATCGTCTCCACCGTTCAGGAAGCGGTGGCGCAAGAGCCGGGTTCCCGGGCCGAGGACCTGGACGCGATCCTGGGGGCGGACCGGCGCGCCCGGCAGTTCGTCCGAAAGGTCAGCGGGGCCGATTCCGACATACTGGAACGGAGGCTACCGGCATGAACCCTGTCCTGCTCGTCGTGGTCGTCGCCCTCGTATTCAGCCTGATCGTGGTGGTCCACGAGGCCGGCCACTTCCTGACGGCCAAGG
>DASQAY010000030.1:0-4968 GCA_035635515.1 Candidatus Eiseniibacteriota bacterium
ATCAAAGGCGACGAGCTCACCTGGCGACCGGCTGTGGACGTCGACCGGATGATCCTGGTTGGGCAGATCGTCGGCGCAATCGCCCTGCTGACCCTCGGGGCTACCCTCCGTGCGTTGATCCACCGCCGCTAAACGGCGTTCTGACGCGATTACCGACGCCACGGTACGGTCGCTGGTCCAGCAGTCACGCCCTCCCAGTACCCGAGATACAGTGGCGAGGACGCCAGGCGTATTCCGCAGGGAATACCACTGCCACCCACCTGGCTCGCTCGGCAGTTGGGTCCGCGGCACGAAGCCGGTGCGGATCCGCGGCGATCATCACGGTGACCAGAATGTACTCGCCCCGTCCATTGGCGACCCGGTACATGCACGGCACGCCTGGGCCGGACAGAAAGGGGATCGTTATCGGCCCCCCGGCGGCTTAAGGACTGTCCTACGAGCCAGGGCCTACTGGCAGCGCCGCAAAATCAGCAATCACCGACGTTGGGTCGCTAGTCAGGAACGGGGGCCCGCCACTCTTCCCTACCCGGAATCGAAAGGCCAACCGGCAGGGCGCCAGCCCTGGTGTCAGTCGATGGGGATTTGGAGCGACTGGCCGGGCACCAGCGTCGGTGAGGGCAGGTGATTCACGCGGATGATCTGATCGACGCGCGCCCGCGGGTCTCCCCCATAGTGCGCGGCGGCGATCCCCCATAGGGTGTCGCCGGGCACCACGACGACCCGGTCATACCGGGCCGGGCTGCTGCCGTAGGCCAGCTGGGCTGAGAGGACAAGCAACCCAGCGGCCAGGAGCAGCACCCGGCCCCAGCCACGCGTGCGCCGGACCGGCCGTAAATAGGTTTTGGAGGCGACATCAGGCGCGAACATGCGTTCGGGTGGGAGCCTAGCACGAACGGTTGTTCGCGTCAAGACCCGGATCGAACAAGTGTTTGCGCTGGCCGAACGGATGTGCTACCATCCCCAGCGACGTGAATACCGCCGCTGCATCCGGGCTCTCCCGCCGACGGCCGGCTGGGTTGACTTTGCAGGGGCAAACGCGTGTGCTACCATCCTGTGGTCGCGGCCCGGCCTCCCCTCCTCTTCCCTCTCGGGGCACGCCCTCGCTTTCCCGGAGAGAACGATGATCGGAGCCTGGCCCGTTTCGCGGGGGATTAAGGGAGGGGAAGCGATGCCGGAGCCGCTCACGAATCGGCAGCGGGAAATCCTTGAGTATCTGAAGTTCCGCCAGAAGATACGCGGATATCCGCCAACGGTTCGAGAGGTCGGCGAGGCGGTGGGCTTATCCTCTAGCTCCACAGTGCAAAACCATCTCAACACCCTGGAGCGCAAGGGCTATATCCGCCGAGACCCGACCAAGTCCCGCACCATCGAGGTCGTCGACTACGACCAGATCCATACCAAGCTCAGCAAGGTAGTGCCCATCCCGATCGTCGGCCGCGTGGCCGCCGGCCAGCCGATCCTGGCCGAAGAGAACGTCGAAGACCACTTGATGCTCAGCCAGGACCTCATCGGTACGGATACGGCGTTTGCCCTCACCGTGCACGGCGACAGCATGAAGGACGCGGGGATCCTCGACGGTGATCTGGTGGTCGTCCGCCCGACCAAGGACGCGCCCAACGGCAGCGTAGTCGTCGCCCGAATCGAGGACGAGGCCACCAATGAGCCCATGGCCACCGTCAAGACCCTGTACAAGGAAGCGAATCGGGTCCGACTGCAGCCGGCCAACGACGCCTACCAACCCATTTACACCACGGTGGCCCAGCTGGAGGGCCAGGTGGTGGCGGTGGTCCGTCTACTGCGCTGAGGGCGGGGGCCCCTCGACGCCGTCAACCCTGAAGGCTTGAAACCGCGATAACAGGCGACGCGGCAGCCGGCCGCGCAGGGCCACCCCATCCCCGCGATACTCCAGGGACTCCACTTTTCCGACTTTGTGGAACTCGGCTTCGCGCGCGTTCTCGCTGTAGGGGAGCAGCACCTCGATGGGCACGAAGTCGCCCGGGAGTACGGTGGCGACCGCCTCCCCCAGTTCGGTCAGGCCCGCATGGCGAAGCGCGGAGATGGAAACGACCTGCTGGTAGGGATCCCAGGTCTCGGCCTGGAGGGCCGCCACCGCATCCGCCGGGAGCAGGTCGACCTTGTTCAACGCCAGCACCATCGGCTTATCCATGGCGTCCAGCTCTTGCAGGATTTCATGCACAGCCTCCATCTGGTCCCGGCCGTCATACCGGCTGGCGTCCAGCACGTGCAGCAGGATGTCTGCCTCCTGCACCTCCTCCAGGGTGGCCTTGAAGGCCTCCACCAGGCCGGTGGGCAGCTTCTGGATGAACCCGACGGTGTCGGTAAACAGAACTTCCTGCCGGGTGGGCAGGCGGACCAGGCGCGTGGTGGGGTCCAGCGTGACGAACAGGGCGTCTTCCGTCCCCACGTGCGCCTTGGTCATCGCGTTGAGCAGCGTCGACTTGCCGCTGTTGGTGTAGCCGACGATGGCGACCACGGGATAGGCCGCCCGCTGGCGGCCCTCGCGGCGCAGCGCGCGCTGCTTGCGAATTTCCTTGATCTCGCGGTCGCACTCGCGCATCCGGTGCCGAATCCGGCGGCGGTCGCTCTCCAGCTTTTGCTCACCAGGCCCACGGGTTCCGATCCCGCCTCCCAGCCGCGAGAGATCGCGCCCGCCCACCAGCCGCGGCAGCAGGTGGTGCAGCTGCGCCGATTCCACCTGCAGCCGGCCCTCGCGGGTGCGCGCCCGCTGGGCGAAGATGTCGATGATCAATTCGGTGCGGTCGATCACCTTGAGATCGAGCTTCTTTTCCAGGTTGCGCTGCTGGCGGGGCGAGAGCTCCTCGTTGATGATCAGCACGTCGAAGTCGACGCCGTGTTTGCGCTGGTGGAGCTCGTCCACCTTGCCCGAGCCCAGGAACAAGGCTGGGTCCGGTCGGGCGCGCCGCTGGACATCGGTGCCGACCACCGTGGCACCGGCCGTGCGGGCCAGCTCACCCAGCTCCAAGAGCTGCTCTTCGATGGCCGCCCGCCCCTGGGACTCGTAGTCCAGCGCCATCAGGAAGGCGCGCTCGCGGCGGCCGTTAGCCGTAGGACTCAACCTCGCGGGTAATCATACCCAGCCGGTGCCGGGCCCTAACCGGTTGGCCCTCCCCTCCCCTCCTGCCTACTCAGAGGGAACGGCTGCCTGGGCCTTGCGCGCGGCAATCTCGCGCAGCACCTTCTTGTCGAACTTCCCCACGCTGGTCTTGGGGATCTCATCGACGAAGCGCACCTCGTCGGGCAGCCACCACTTGGCCACCAGCGGCTGGAGATAGGTGAGGATCTCGTCCTGCGTGATGGCGCTCTTGTGCTCGGCCTTGGGAACCACATAGGCCACCGGCCGCTCCTGCCACTTCGGGTGCGGCACCCCAATGACGGCGGCCTCCAGCACCTTGGGGTGGCCCATGATAGCCGACTCCAGCTCCACCGACGAGATCCATTCGCCGCCGGACTTCACCAGGTCCTTGGTCCGGTCCACGATCTGGACGTAGCCTTCCGGGTCGACGTTGGCCACATCGCCGGTGCGCAACCAGCCGTCGGCCGTGAACCGCTCGGGGTCCACGCCCCGGTAGTAGCCGCTGGTCACCCACGGGCCGCGGACCTGGATCTCGCCCACCGCCTTGCCGTCCCAGGGCTGGGTGGCACCGGTGTCGACGGCGGCCAGGCGCAGCTCCACACCAGGCACGGGCAGCCCCTGCTTCAGCCTGACCCGCCGCTCCACTTCCCCTCCATCCCGGAGGGTCCGCTTCACCTGGCTGATGGTCGCCACCGGCGAGGTCTCGGTCATGCCCCACGCGTGCAGCATGGTCAGGCCTCGGCGCGCCATCCCGTCCATCAGGGCCGGTGGGATGGCCGACCCGCCGCAGGGAATGATCCGCACCGAAGGCAGCTCCGTGTCGGTCTTCTGCAGGTACTGGAGCAGGCTGATCCAGACGGTCGGTACCCCGGCGGGCAGGGTCACCGCTTCCTCCCGGATCAGGGTGGCCAGGCTGGCGGGGTCCAGAAAACGGTCCGGGAAGACCAGCTTGGCCCCGACCATGGTGGCGGCGTAGGCCAGGCCCCAGGAATTGGCGTGGAACATGGGGACGACCGGCAGCACGCTGTCCGCCTCGCTAAGACCCATGGAATCGGTGAGTGCCACCCCGAAGGAATGCAGGAAGGCCGAGCGGTGGCTGTACACGACGCCCTTCGGCTTGCCGGTGGTGCCCGACGTGTAGCACATGGCCGCCGCCTCCCGCTCATCGAGGTTGGGCCATGCATAGTTCGGGGACTGCTCGGCGAGGAGCTCCTCGTACGACACCATCGGTTTGAGTTGGCTGTCGGGCAGCGGACCGTCGGTCAGGCACACATACTGCCGGACCGTGGGCAGCTTGCCGGCGATCCGCTCCAGCGTGGGGAGCACGCTGGCATCCACAAACAGGACGCGGTCCTCGGCGTCATTGATCACGAACTCGAGGTGTTCGGGAAAGAGGCGCAGGTTCACGGTATGCAGGACCGCCCCGCTGCAGGGGACCGCGAAGTAGAGCTCGAGGTGGCGATAGTTATTCCACGCGAAGGTGCCCACCCGGTCTCCGGCTACGACGCCCAGGGCCTTCAGGGCGTTGGCCAACCGGGCGACCCGCTCGCCGAAGGCTCGATAGTGGTACCGATGGACCCCCTGGTCCCGCCGGGTCACGATCTCCTTGTCGGGGTAGAGCGTCGTGGCTCGCCAGAGGAAGTGCTGCAGCGTCAGCGGAAAGTCAGGCATCGTGCTGCGCATATCGGCCTTTCTCCTTGTGCTAACCGGGCCTCACGGGCCGTTTCTCTGCGCTGAATATACGCAGCCGGTCAAGGGTGTCAAGACGACGGGAAACCCATGAGCCGGCAGGGCCATCCGCTAGAATCCCCCCTCGAGGGAGGGGTCGGAGGATTAGCCGATCAGGCGCATGA
>DASQAY010000031.1:0-1567 GCA_035635515.1 Candidatus Eiseniibacteriota bacterium
CAGCTCCTGCGTGTCCCTGGTTCCGGCAGGTACGCTGCGGAGCCGGCCCGACTGCTACTGGCGCTTCCTGCATCGCGCCGAGCGCGAGCGCGGTCTCGATGACGAAGAGGATCTCTTCACGCCAGGCACGGTGGAGGTCCCGCTGGGGCCGGTCCCGGTTGCGCTGGTGGCCGGCACCGAGCCGCCGCCTCGCGGCTGGTCCGTGGCGGCGTCGCGCACGGCGGCGGAGCGGACCCAAACGGCTCGGTTTGGGGCAGCCGGCGCCCAGGGCGACGATTCCCTGGCGCACCAGCTGGTCCTGGCGGCCGGTCAGTTTGGCGTGGTCCGCACGGTCGCGGTCGGGTCCGCCGCCCAAACGCGGAGTCTGATCGCGGGCTACCACTGGTTCGATGAATGGGGACGCGACACGATGATCAGCCTGCCGGGTTTGACCCTGGCCACCGGCCGGCACGAGGAAGCGCGCCAGATTCTGGACACCTACCTGGCGTTCCTCGACCAGGGGATGCTGCCAAATTTCTTGCCGATCCCCGGCCAGGCGGCCGCCTACAACACCATGGACGCGACCCTCTGGCTCTTCCAGGCGATCCACATGTACGTCTCGGCGACTAACGACTGGGACTTCGTGGGGACGGCGCTCGAGCCCCTGGAGGAGGTGATCCGGTGGCACGTCGCCGGCACCCGCTATCAGATCCGCATGGACCCCGCGGACGGCTTGCTGAGTGGGGGAGAGGAGGGGGTGGCCCTGACCTGGATGGATGCCCGCGTCGGCGACTGGGTGGTCACACCCCGGCGGGGGAAGCCGGTTGAGATCAACGCGCTCTGGTACAACGCATTGCGCTTGCTGGCCGACTGGCGGAAGCAGTGCGGCCGTCCGGCCGACGCGTACCTGGTGATGGCGCAGCGGACCAGCGCCTCGGCGCAGCAGCGCTTCTGGCACGCGTCCGGCGGATACCTCTACGACGTGGTGGATGGGCCCGAGGGCGATGACCCCAGCTTGCGGCCCAACCAGGTCCTGGCGTTGAGCCTGGCGTATCCGCTGCTGATGGACGACCCGCGCGCCCGGCAGGTGCTGGCGGTGGTGACGGAGCGGCTGCTGACGCCATTCGGTCTGCGCACGCTGGATCCCGGCGATCCGCGGTACCTGGGGTCCTACTCGGGCGACCAACAGCACCGGGACGCCGCCTATCACATGGGGATGGTGTGGCCCTGGCTGTTCGGCCCGTATTGCGATGCGCACCTTCGTTTCTTCGGCAACCGGCACGTCGTGCACGACATGCTGCAGTCCTTTGTTCCCCATCTGTCCGAGGCCGGGCTGGGAAGCATCAGCGAAATCTTCGAGCCCGAACCGCCCTTCCGGCCGGTGGGGTGCATCGCCCAGGCGTGGAGTGTCGCGGAGATCCTGCGCCACGCCGTTCAGGCCAGTCGACCGGGCCCGATATTATGAGCCGGATGCCGGTGAGCGAAGCCGACTTCCTGTTGCAGGGGCGGGTGGAAAATTACCGGGCGCCGCTAACCGAGCTGCTCGGCGAGCTTGACGTGTTCATCCAGCAGCTGATGCAGGCGATCA
>DASQAY010000032.1:0-8958 GCA_035635515.1 Candidatus Eiseniibacteriota bacterium
CGCCGATCGTGGGGAGCACCGCCGTCTCGTTCGAGATCGAGCCCCCGACCGCTGAAGAGATGGCACGGCGGATCGGCCGGACCATGCCGGTCCATCCCTGGCTGGTGGCCGAGGATCAGGGCCAGCTCGCCGGATACGCCTACGCTGGTCCGTTTCGAAGCCGGCCCGCCTATCGGTGGAGTATCGAGGTTTCCGCCTACATCCACCCCGACTGGCGGCGCCGCGGCGTGGGTCGATCCCTGTACACCGCGCTTCTGGCAGTGCTGACGCTCCAGGGATACCGGGAAGCCTGCGCCGGGATCACGCTCCCCAATCCAGCCAGTGTCGGCCTCCACCAGGCGTTGGGCTTCGTCCCGGTGGGCGTGTATCGGCGGGTGGGATGGAAGCTCGGGGCCTGGCATGACGTGGGCTGGTGGCAGCGATCCCTCACCGAATCGCGCGACGAGCCAGGCGAGCCGCATACGCTCGATCGCCTCGACCGCGGAGAGCTCCGCGGCGCGCTGGGTTAGTCCTCCGCCGCGGCTGGAGCAAGGGCGGCGACCAGCGCCAGATCGCCAGGCCTGACCGATTTTGGATCGAACTTGCGCACGTTGGCGGCCATCCGGGTCAACGCTTCGGCCATCGACATGGGCGGCGCGGCGTCTTTCTTCCGGCTGGGTGGGATCCAGCGCACCGGATTGATGCGGGCCACCACCACCGCCCGTAGATATGGGCTCTTCATGCCCATCCCCTGCATCGTCTTCACGTGGGCTGCCACGCGATCGTCGATGTCCATCAGGCGAACCGCCCATTGGTCGCGCTGGCGCAGGGCGGCCGGGAGGGCTCGGTCCAGGAACCGATCGACCTTGCGCAGCATCGGCTGGTACGAGGAGCCGGCGAAGCGGGAGCGTTCGGCGTAGGCACAGCCCATCGTGAGGAAGATCGGGGATTCGAAGGTCAGTGTGTGCGCGTCCTCCTTCGTCCGCGGTTGCTCCTTCGCCAGCTGGCGGGCCATGCGAATCACCTCCAGGCTGCGGTCACGCAGGTTGTGGGCCTTCTCCGTGTTGAGCGCCAGGATCCGATAGGCCAGTTTCTCGTCCGGCACCAGGAGGGCGGTGACCGCGCGCAGGCCGAGCTTGCGGGCGGCTTCCAGGCGATGGCGCCCGTTGGGCGACCAGAATCCGTCCGTGGCCGGGACCGCAATCACCGGATCGAGGAAGATTCCCGCTGCGCCGATCGCCTCCGCCAGCCGGTCGGCGTGAGTCCTGGAAAGGTCGCGCTGGAAGGGTGTCGCCACGACTCTGCGCAAGGGGAGCGAAGCCAGCACGAGCGGCTGGCCGGCGAAGGGATCGCGATAGGCAGCCAGCACCACTCCGCCCTGCTGCTTCACGCGGGCAACCAGGGTCGCGACGGCCGGCGCTTCCAGGTCGACGCCGCTCTCGGATGGCTCTGGTCCGCGAGCTGCGGCTGGCTTGCGAGACCGGCGAACCGGCTTCTTCGGTGTCAGCGGGCGGCGGACGGGTCAGGGCCGCCGGTGCCGGTCAGGGCGTCCCCCAGGGACCGCTGTCCGGCGACCTCTTGCTTCAGCTGCGTCAACAGCAGACGGTACTCAGCCAGGAGCTGATGCGTCCGCGTCCGGGTGCTGCGGTAATCATGGAGGCTAGGTTTCGCATCGGCCGCCGCCGTGCGGTACGGCTCGAGCAATTGGACGAGCTCCTCAGACGTTTTCATGATCGCCATAAAGATCCGGGCCTGCATAACGGGGGAGAGCGAGTCCAGCAAACCGGCATAGCCCTGGATGAGCGCCACCTGGCTGCGCAACCGCAGCACGGTCGGCTGGAGGTTCGTGGCGGACCGGCCCGCAGGCGGCGCCCGGAAGGGCACGATGCGGCCCATGCCGGGCTCCACGGCATCAATAGGCAGAGGCCGCCGGCGATGAGTTTTTTTCATCCGGCGTCCCGGAAGCGAAGCGTGTATCCCTGGCGAGCTTGATTGACCAGGTCACACGGTGCGTCGAGCGCGCGAATGCACCGCCGCAGGCGCACCACGTAGGTGCGCAGCTCCTCCTCAGAAAGTTCGGGCGCGTGCCAGGCCCGCTGGATCAGCTGCGAGGCAGTGAAGAACTTGCCGGGGTGCTCGGCCAGGAAGTTGAGTAGCTGTGCCTCGCGGCGGGTCAGGGGGGCGGTCCTCCCCTGGTAGGCGATCGTCCGGCCGTCGAGATCGAGCTCGAGGCCGGCCAGGTCGTGGACTCGCCGCCGCCAGAATTCGAGGCGGGAGAGCAACCGGTCCAGGTGGGACCGGAGTTGCGCCTGGTCGCCGGCCTTCAGCCATTCGGGCTCCGCCGAGGAGTCCGGCTGAGCTTGCTGGCGGGCGAGCCAGCGACCGGTGAACGACACCAGCTCGGAGTAGATGCCTACCCACTGCTGAGCATCTTCGGCATAGGGACTGTCCAAGGGCTCACCCTCGATCAGGAGGGGACTCGCCGCCAGCATGCTGTCCAGATCAGCCATTGTGATGACCGCCTGAGGCTACCTTACCACCGAACCGACACGGGCGGCCAATTTGTCAAGGTGGCCAACTGCGCCCCATCTAGCCTGGATTCGGGCTTCGCTTAGCCCGGACGGACGAGACTCGGTACCGTCGCGTCTTCCATCAGCAGGATGGCTCCTTCGGGCGGTCCCGACGGACCCATCAGGGGCGTGCACATCACCTTGCACCGGATGCTCTTGCCGCGGCGGTTGGTCGAGGCCAGGACAACCTCGCGCGAGCCCCCGTCCTTGCCGGCCAGGCAGTCGCGGATGGGCACCGCCAGGTCGGCCACTGGCAATCCGATGTCCAGCGTCAGCAAGGATTGTCCGACCACTTCCGTCGCGCGGACGCCCCAGAGGTCCTCCGCTCTCTGGTTCCAGAGCTGAACCCGCAGGTCGGTGCCCACCACCACCACGCCCGACCGGAGGCCGGTGAGGATCGACTCCATGAAGCGGTTCACCTGGTCAAGCTGGAGGCTGCGCTGCTGAAGCTCGGCATTAATGGCCTGCAGCTGGGCATTGGTGGATTCCAGTTCTTCGTTCATGGTCTCCAGCTCTTCGTTGCTGGACTGGAGTTCCTCGTTGGTCGTTTCCAGCTCCTCCACCGTTGACTGCAGTTCCTCGTTGGTCGTCTCCAGCTCCTCATTCGTCGATTGCAGCTCCTCCGACGCGGTCTCCAACTCTTGCCTGGAGCGCTCCAGCTGGCTATGGACCTGGTTGTAGTTCGAGACATCGGCGAACGCCACGCTGGCACCCAGGAGGTCGCCCTCAGGGTCGAGGAGCGGAGCCACGGAGACGTCGAGGACCTGGGTCGCACCCGATGGGAGGTGGCGCTCTACCTGGCTGACCTCCAGGGGCTGGCGCTCGCGCAGGACCTGGTCCAGGCGAGAGCGAAGCTCGAGCGGCCGGTAGGAGACTTCCAGATCCTGGATCGGCCGGCCGATGTCGGCCGCTACCAGGCCGAACAGCTGCCGGGCGCTTGCGTTGGCCAACAGCAGGTAGCCGCTGGGATCGACGACGATCTGGGCGACCAGGGCGGTATCAAACGCGCTCTCCCGCAGGCGGATTTGCGGATTGGAGGCCTCGCGGACCTCGACTGCGATCGTGTCCGGCGGCTTCCGCTCGGGCAGGGTGGGCCCGCCGACCTTGGTGAACACGCGATGCTTCAGGTCAAGCGGCGCAAAGATGGACTCCCGGGTGAGGAGCATCTCGGCCTTGCCCACGAAAAGGAAGCCCTGGTCGTCGAGGGCATAGTGCAGCCGGGCCAGGATCCTGGCCTGGGTCTCGGCTTCGAAGTACATCAACGTGTTCCGACAGAGGAGGAGGTCGATTCGGGAGATGGGCGCATCCTGCAGAAGGTCATGGCGGCCGAAGATGACCGTCCGGCGCAGGTCGCCTCGGAACAGGTAGCGGCCTCCGCTCGCCTCGAAATACTTCTCGCGCAGTCCGGCGGGCACCTCTTCGAGGTCCTTGTCCACGAAGATGCCCTGGCGCGCCTTGCGGAGCGCATCCTCATCCACGTCCGTGGCGTAGACCTTGACGCGCTCCCGGAACTGGCTCATCCCCAATGCCTCGACCAGCACCATGGCGACGGTATACGCCTCCTCGCCGCTGGCGCAGCCGGCGCTCCAGACGCGGATGGGTTCGGTCGCGCCCTTGGCCGCGATCAACCGGGGTAGCACCTCGGCCGAGAGATATTCCCAGGCCGGGGGATCCCGGAAAAAGCTGGTGACATTGATCAGGATGGTGGTGAAGAGGAACGAGAATTCCTCGTGATGCTGCTTGAGGTACTCGTGGTAGTCGGGGTAGTTGGAGATTCCGACCTGGTCCATCCGATGCTTGACGCGGCGCTGCAAGGTCGAGCGCTTGTAGCCGGTGAAGTCGAAGCCGCGCGACTGCCGAAGGAAAAGCAGCAGCTTCTCGAAGGACTCGTCGCGGCTGACCACCGTCACGCGACCATGCCTCGGATCACCAGCGTCTCCAGTGCCGGCGGGATCTCCTCCAGGGGGAGCACGAAATCCGTATCCCCGGTCATGATCGCGGAGTTGGGCATGCCGAAGAATTCCGATGACTGCTCGTCCTGCACGATCACGGTCCCTCCCATCTTCTTGATGGCCTTGATGCCCATGGATCCATCGCTGCCGGTCCCGGTCAGAACCACGGCAATCGCGCGGTCACGATAACTGGCCGCCACGGACTCAAAGAGCAGGTCGGCCGAGGGCCGCAGGAAATGGACAAGTTCTGACTGGGAAAGCGACAGCGTCCCGTCTGGGTTCACCAGCAGGTGCCGGTCCGGCGGGGCAATGTAGACGGTGCCCTGGCTGAGCTGGTCACCCTCATGAGCCTGGACCACCCGCAGGCTCGTCCGGCGGCTCAGGATGTCCGCCATGAGGCTGCGGTGGCGGGGGTCAAGATGCTGGACGACCACCACGGCAGCCGGGAAGCCAGGCCCGAGCTTGGAGACCAGCAGGCTAAGGGCGGTGACGCCACCAGCGGAGGCCGCCAGCGCCACGATGTCGAAGGCCGCTCCATCGAAGGGCCGCGGGTGCATACGAGGAACTGGCCGCTTCCCTCACCTCGCCCGCAAGAGAGTCGGCCCGCCCATTCACCTCCTCCTTCCGGCCATCGTAGCACCGTCGGAAGTCCCGGCCCGGGCGGCGTCATCCGGCCTCGTCAGGGCTCAGCTATAATTCGCTGGCAATGATGACCGCCACCCGCGCCGGCGCGTCGATCATTGGTATTACGTAGGCACGCAGAGGCTGGCCATCTGCGTGCGTCGACCGCCCGGAGGCGGTCTTTTTTGTGAAAGCGCAGGTGGCTCCCTCGTAAAAGGAGGCGTCATGCTGGCGGCGAACGGGGTTCCGGGAGATCTCCCGGTGCGGATCGAGGAGGCCGCCAGGCGGCTGAACGGCATCATCGCCCGGACGCCACTGCAGGTTTCGAAGCGGCTGTCGCGGACCTACGCGGCGAAGGTCCTGATCAAGCGAGAAGACCTCCAGGAGGTTCGCTCGTTCAAGATCCGGGGCGCCTACAACAAGATCGCCTCCCTTTCGGCTGACGACCAGAAGCGAGGCGTGGTCTGCGCCAGTGCCGGGAACCACGCCCAGGGCGTGGCCTTCGCCTGTTCGGATCTGGGAATCACGGGGACCATCTTCATGCCCGCCATCACTCCCACCCAGAAGATCGACCGAGTCAAGCAGTTCGGCGGCAATGCGGTCGACGTCCGGCTGGTGGGAACCTCCTACGACGACGCCGCGGCCGCCGCTCAGCAGTGGAGCCGGCAACAGCAGGCGGTCTTTGTGCATCCGTTCGATGATCCCTTGACCATCGCCGGGCAGGGCACGGTTGGAAAGGAGATCTATCAGGAGCTTGCCGGAGCCGTGGACGTGGTGGTGACGGCCATCGGCGGGGGAGGCCTGATCTCGGGGGTGGCGGCGTATCTCAAGCACCAGGATCCCCGGATTTCGATCATCGGCGCGGAGCCCGCGGGATGCCCATCGATGGCCGAGTCGCTCCGCGCGGGCCACGTCGTGGTCCTCGATGAGATCGACACCTTCGTCGACGGCGTGGCGGTGAAGCGGGTTGGCGATCTCCCCTTCCAGCTGTGCCGGCAGTATGTGGAGCGGGTGGTCGTGGTCCCGGAGGGCCAGGTGTGCACCACCGTGATCGAGCTCTACCAGAACGAAGGGATCGTCGCCGAGCCTGCGGGGGCACTGTCGGTCTCAGCCCTCCCCCATGTGGCCGCCCAGATCAAGGGGAAAACCGTGGTCTGCATCTTGAGCGGGGGCAACAACGACATCCTTCGCTATCCGGAGATCATGGAGCGCAGCCTCGTGTCGCAGGGCCGCAAGCACTACTTCATCATCGAGTTCGCTCAGAAGCCCGGGCAGCTGCGCCAGTTCGTCGATCAGGCGCTGGGGCCCACCGACGACATCGTGCGCTTCGAGTACATCAAAAAGACCAACAAGGAGCGAGGGGCGGCGCTGGTCGGGATCGAACTGAAGCAGAGCGCCGACCTCGAGCCATTGTTGCAGCGCATGAAGGAGATCCAGCTCAACTGCCGCCTCATCAAGAGTGGTGAGTTGCTATACGACCACCTGATCTAACCGTGGCGACGCCGTATCGTATCGGCATGCCCGCGAAAGACGAGGTGGTGGCGGTTGCCGGTCGGGAGGTGACCGTCACCAATCCGCACAAGATCTTCTTTCCCAGCACGGGTCACACCAAAGTGGATCTGATTCGCTATTACCTGGCGGTGTCCGAGGGCGCCGTGCGTGGGGTGGCCGGCCGCCCGATGGCGCTCAAAAGGTTCGTGAACGGGGCCGCCAGCGAGTTCTTTTTCCAGAAGCGGGCGCCCACGGCGCGGCCCGACTGGATCGAAACGGCGGTGCTCAGTTTCCCGTCCGGCCGCACCGCCGAAGAAGTGGTGGTCCGCGATGCGGCCCAGCTGCTCTGGGTGATCAATCTGGGGTGCATCGACCTGAATCCTCATCCGGTGCGCGCCCACGATCTCGACCATCCCGACGAGCTCAGGATCGACCTCGATCCGCTGCCCGGGGTGCCCTGGGGGCAGATTCGCGACGTCGCCCTGGTGACCAGGACGGTGCTCGACGATTTCGGGCTGGTCGGGTGGCCCAAGACGTCCGGCTCGCGCGGCATCCATATTTACTGTCGCATTGAGCCGCGTTGGACCTTTGGCGAGGTCCGCCGGGCCGCCCTGGCGGTGGCCCGCGAGGTCGAACGACGCGCGCCCACGATCGCCACCAGCCGATGGTGGAAAGAGGAGCGACACGGGGTGTTCCTTGACTACAACCAGAATGCCAAGGACCGGACGGTCGCCTCTGCCTATTCCATCCGCCCCACTAAAGACGCGCGCGTGTCCACGCCGCTGTCGTGGGAGGAGGTCCCATCGTGCCAGCCCGAGGCCTTCACCATCGTGACGGTCCCCGAGCGTTTCGCCCGGATGGGGGACCCATCCGCCGGGATCGACGAAGCTGTCGGCTCGTTGGAGCCGCTGCTCGAGCTCTCGGCGGAGCATGAAGCGGCCGGCTTCGGCGACGCCCCCTGGCCTCCCCATTTCGTCAAGCAGGAGGGGGAGCCGCCCCGGGTCCAGCCGTCCAAGCGTCGAATGGCCGGCCCACCGGTCCGGGATGGGGTCGTCCCGCCGCCGGCGCCGGGCAAGACGGCCGGACCGACCGGACGGCGGCGCACGACCATGCCGTTGATCGAAATCGCCCGGGCAGCGACCGAAGCGGAGGCCCGGCAGGGTCTGGAGCGGTGGCGGGCCAGGCATCCGGATATCTGGTCCTACCTGGCCCCGCCCGACGTGATGGTGGACTCGATGCGGGGACGGAATACCACCTGGACCCGCATCCGGGTCAACCTGCGGAACGTGCCCGAAGCAGAACGCCCTTCGCAGGAAGCGCTGGAGGTGGACTACGACCCCTGGCGCGGGTACCAGGGTCCGGACCGATCCGGCAGCCTGGAGCGCCCCAGGCGAATCGTGAAGACGAAAAAGGCACAGGAGGGGAATGGATCATCGGGTTAGCCGACAGCGCTAGCGGTCGTGTAAACGAGGGAGGAATGGGCAGTGGCAATGGACGTCGACGATCAGGAGGCGCGCCGCCGTAGCGAATTCATGCAAGCGCTCACGACCGAGCATTTCGCCTTGCAGAGTGGCCGCTCGGCCACCATCTCGGAAAGCGCCGGTCGCTCCAGTCTGTACATGACGACCGTGTCCAGCGCGGTGGTGGCGCTTGCCCTGGCGGCCCAGGTGGCGAACCTCGGGACGCTCTTCGCCCTGGCGATCCTGCCGGTCGTCTTCTTCCTCGGCCTGGTCACCTACGGGCGGCTGCTGCAAACGGGGGTGGAAGACACCATTTACGCGCGCGCCATCGGCCGGATCCGGCGGCTTTACAGCCAGATCAACCCTTCCCGCGCCGAGTATTTCCGCGACATCCACAGCGACCGGGCAGGGTTGCGCGCCATGGGCCTTTTTCGGCGGTGGTGGCAGCAGTTTCTGACCGCCGCCGCGATGGTGGCGATGGTTAACGCGGTGGTGGCCGGGGCCTTCGTGGCCATCGCCATCGCGCGGTCGGTCAACCCCCCGGCCCTGGTCTCGGTCGCCATCGGCGGCGGAGCGGCCTTGCTGGTCGGCGCCAGCTTCTATCGCCATCAACGGCTCGCCTGGAATCACGTGGACCAGGCGCTGCCGGAAGAGGTGACCTCCGGCTGAAATGTCGATCCTGGGCTTTTCGTTAGTCTCCCTTCCCCTCCGGGGAGCACCTTGTTGAGGCGTAGATGCCTCTCGACGTGCTTTCGTGCCGGCGGCACCGTGAGGGTAGGGTGGTCGTTTCTTTCGCTTCTACCTCCTCTACGGGGAGGGGTAGGGAAAGGGGTCTCGAGAGGCTCTACCGTCTTGCCCGGATCGCAATCGCTTCATCACGCCTGA
>DASQAY010000033.1:0-3149 GCA_035635515.1 Candidatus Eiseniibacteriota bacterium
CGCGAGTTGGATCTTGGTGAGGGCTTGGCCAACTCCACGCAGCACGATGCCCCGGTCGATCGGCCAAGAGAAGGGGCCGCTCGAGACTCGAGCGGCCCGCGCAAGTAGCCCTGAAGCTCAGCACCAGCGAGCGCGGCGCCGCCTGGTGCGAAGGCATCGCGTCGAACCGCGCATTGTCCGACCGCCTTAGGGGTGGTAGGTCGGGGCCCAGGCGTCGAAACGCGCTTTCGCCGGAAGCACGGAGGTGGCGCCGGTCGTTGGCTCGACCCAGGGCCAGGGGTTCGAGCCGAAGAAAGCGGGCTTGCTGGACAGGTAGAGCGAGGTCGGGATCGCCGCTGGCGTCCCGGTGCCCATGGCTCCCCCGATCCCGTGCCACTGCTGACTCCGCGTGACGGCGTCCCAATTGCCGTCGCGCAAGGTCGTCGCCAGCGTGCGCGCATCAACGCCCAGGCCTTCGTCGCTGTATCCGAGCAGCCACATCGGGACGAGGAGGTCCTGCAGGACGTTGTTCTCGTAGGTGAAGCCGATCTGAGGAAGGAGCGGACCCATCGAGACATAGCCCAACACGTTGCCGACGAAGTTATGCCCGTATGTGAAGTAGTTCACGCCCATGGCCCGGCGGCGGAACGTGTCGATCAGGCCGATGCCGGTCAGGTTCCGGCGCGGGCCCGTGCTGATGAAGTTTCGGAACCAGGTGATGTACGGAGACGACCCCCAATACGTGTCGGAGTCCGAGTTCCAGGCCATGTTGCCCTCGAGCAACTCCATGTGCGGCCCGACATAGTGGGCGGCGTTTGCTCCAACCTCGGGCAAGTTCTTGTAGCCGGAGCCGTACCCGTCCTCCATGTAGTTGTAGGCGATGACATTTCCGCCGCCCGTGGCACGCATGGCAATCATCTTGTTGCCGTTCCACATGATGTTGTTCTCCATGAGGGAGTCCGAGCTGCCACTGGTCATGCCCGTCAGGTATCCGGCGCCGCCGGGGTTGGGATCGGGCGTTTCGTGGCTGTAGGAATCGCGCAGCTCGCAGCGGAAGCAGGCGTTCAGCGAAATGCCAGTCCCGACCGCGTACTCGGCGTTCACGTTCCTGATCCAGGAATATGCCGAGCAACCCATGGAAATGTTTCCGTGACCATCTCCGCCCATCCCACCGTAGACGTGGAGGTCTTCAATTCCGACCCACTTGTTGAATGGTGCCACCGGCGGACTCCCGCCATCGCGGAAGTAGTCCCACTGCCCGAAGCGCGATAGCTGGGCCCCTGACGAGCCTGGCCCGAAAGTCCCGACGCCCGGGGTGAAGTCGTAGTGAAGCGGTGTGTTGAAGCTGACCGTGTTTCCGCTGATTCCGGTGATCTCTACGATCTGATTGAGCGGACGATCCTGCCGGGCGAACCAACGGCGCGACCCGGCTGGATCCGGGTAGTAGTGCCCGGCCCCATCGTGGTGTCCGTTGCCCCACTTGAACCATGGGTCGGAGTCTCCAATGACCTGATCGATGAGGACAAACTCTCCGACCGCGAGTCCCGAAGGAATGCTCGTCAAGGTCACCGAGAATGCTCCCCGTGCGGCGGCCTGCGCCAGGTTGGCGGAGGCTGCGAAGTCGTTGGGATTGTAGCCAAGATAGATGTTCGCGGAGTTCGGATTGGAAGCCCGGTCCGCCTTGGTCAACGTCGTCAGCCATCTGCCGTTGGCGTCCAGCGTCCCGCGGAGCGTGAAGTTGGATCGGCGGATCCTGAGTCCGCTGCCGCTGATCTTGAAAGTACCGGCAGCGAGCATGACGACTTGATTGTCCGGGCAGGAATCGATCGCGCTCTGGATCAGGGCGGTGTCATCGCCCCCGCTCGGTGTCAGCGTCTTGTAGATGGTCGTGCGATTGGGAATCCCCCCCACCGAGTTCAGCCCCGGGTTCCATGTCGTCCTCCGATCGGGAGGAATGAGTATGCTGGTGGAGACGTTCACGGTGGCCGTGCCGCTCTTGGTCGCGTCCGCCACGCTGGTGGCCACCACGTGGTACGTCCCCGTCGTGGAAGGGGCGGTGTAAACGCCGGCTGCGCTGATCGTTCCGCCGCCCGTCTCTTGCACCGACCAGTTCACCGCCGTCGACTGTCCGCCGCTGGTCCCGCTGACAGTCGCGGTGAACGTCGCGGTGCCGGAGGGCAGCGTAGCAGCCACGCTGGGCGAGACCGCGACCGTGATGGGGGGAGAGGGGGCCACCGTCACCGTCGCCGTGCCGTTCTTCGACGTGTCCGCTACGCTGGTGGCCACCATGTGGTACGTCCCGGTCGTCGCCGGCGCCGTATAGGCGCCGGACGTGCTGATGGTGCCGCCGCCGATCTCCTGCACCGACCAGGTCACCGCCGTCGACTGACCGGCGGTCGTGCCGGCGACCGAGGCCTGGAAGTTGATCGTGCCTCCGGGCGTGGTCGAGGGAGTCGATGGGGTGACCGTCACGGTGATGCCGGCGCTCTGCGAGTATGTGAAGTTGACGCTCGGCCCGTCGTGCCAGGCTGCGCTGGCATCCTGGTACGTGGCATATGCTTCCCAGGTTCCTGCCGGATCGGCGGCGGCAAAGGCGCGCGAGCCGGTGAGCGTCAGGCTGCCACCAGGCTGGATCACTTGTGCGGTGGTGAGTTGGGGAGCCAGATTGTAGAAGGGGCCGCCAACGTGGGTCGCGCCGGGTGGCCGCAGCTCGATCGAGATCCACATGACCGAAATCGCGCTGCTGCTGGTGTTCTGGTAGGTGACCGCGCCGTTCAGCGTCTGGCCGGCCATCATGCTGGTCTTGTCCAATGTGACCGGCGAGGAGATCACCAGCCCGCCGGTGGCCGGCGCAGTCACCGTCACGGCCGCCGAGGCGGACTTGGTGGAGTCGGCGTGGCACCTGGCCACGACGTGGTACGTGCCGGCCGTTGCAGGCGCGGTGTAGGTGCCGTCGGCGGCGATCGAGCCACCGCCGATTTCCTGGACCGACCACGCCACCGCGGTATCGGTGCTGTTGGAGACGGTGGCCTGGAATTTCTGCGAAGCACCGGTCTGGAGCGAGGCGCTCGACGGTGAGATGGCGACGCTGACCGGGGCGGTGACCGCGGTGACCGTCAGGACAGCCGAGGTGGAGACCGTGATCCCGCTCAGGGTTACCGACAGTACAT
>DASQAY010000034.1:0-2822 GCA_035635515.1 Candidatus Eiseniibacteriota bacterium
GGGCGCTGGGGGATGATCTCCACGACCAGGTGGGGTCCCGGATGATCGGTACACGTCTGGATGGAGTTGGCTGGCTTTACGAGGCCGACGAATTGGGGATCCAACCGGAGCCGCAGGTGGATATCGCCATCGGGCTCGACCTTGAGGCAATCGACGGTACCGCTCACCGTCCGGCAGCGATCGATCAGTCGAAGCCGTCCGGAGAGATACACCCCGGCCAGCGGAGGACCCCATTTGCACTGGCCCGCCTGCAGGGTGAACTTCACAAACGGAATCTGCACCCAGTAGTAGCTGGTCACAGCCAGCAGCGCCACGGTCACGAGGAGCCCGAGTCCGACCAGGATCCCTAGGGGGCCGCTCCGGCGTGGGCGAGGCGCCACCTGCACACCATAGTGGTCTCCGGTGGCAGCGCGTTAGGCTGGGCTGGGGTCGAAGCTGGAGCCGACGGGGAGGCTCGAACTCCCAACCAATGGTTTACAAAACCATTGCTCTACCATTGAGCTACGTCGGCCTGGCCCGATTTTAGTGCTCGCGAGCCGACGGGGTTTTCAGGCAGTCACGACGTTGGCGTGCGCCGGCTGGAGCGGATCGATGTTGATCTGGTTGACGGGCGCCGATTCGCCGACGAATGTGGTGACCCAGTTGTTGCGGGCGGGATCCCACCAGGTCACCAGATAATGCTGGCCGGGCGGCAGGATCAGCGAAAAGTTGCCGTGGGCATCCGTGGTCGTGGGGTAGATCTGGCCGCCGCTGTCGTCGTAGGTGTTGGGCGCCACGATCCGCCAGTGGGTGGAAATCCGCAGTGGGCGGTTGGGGATAGGATTGCTGCTCCCATCCATCAGTTCGCCCGTCAGGGGTTGGGGCGCGGCCAGCGCCGCGGCCGCCTTGGCGGCCCAGGTTGACTTGGGGAAGTCCTTAACCGTCTTGCCCATCGCATCCCGGGCCTGGTCGTAAAGCTTCTGGGCGACGTAGTAGAGGCCTGCCAGGTAGTAGGTGTGCGGCAGCATGTCGGTGAGGGCCAATTTGGCCTCCGGACTGGCGGGGAATTCCTTGATCAGGTTCTGGTACCAGATGATGGCGTTCGGATAGTCGGGCTTGGCTGCGTAGCGCGCGGCATAGGCAGCGTACGTGGTCGCCATGGCGGCCGCGGTCTTCGCCTTGAGCACGCCGGCCGGGTCGTAATCCGCCACCCGCCGGTACTCGCTGATGGCCGTGTCGTAATTCTGCTGTTGGGCCAGCGAATCTCCCCAGGCCAGGAACATGGTGGCCAGACCGGCATTCGCCTTGGCTTGCCAGTCGGCGAAGCTGCTGGTCACGGCGGCGTCGAATTGCGGCTCCGCCTGATCGAACTTGCCTTGCTGCGAGAGGTCCTGGCCGAACTCGTAGTGGGTGCGGGCCAGGCCCAGCTCGGACCGCTGGGCCAGGTCGCTCAGGATGAGGCGACCCGCGGCATTGCCGGCGATGGTATCGGCCGTCTGGTACTGGGCCAGGGCGCTGGCGTACTGATGCTGGTTCTCCAGCGCCTGCCCCTGGCTGAACGCGTTGCTGGCGTAGGCGTAGCCCCCGCCGAGGACGGCCAGCACCAGCACCAGCACCAGGGGCACGATCAACAAGCCAGCGCGGCTCGGCCGCGCCGGGGGCACCGGCATCGGCGGCGGCGGGGGATCGGGGACGACCGGCGTCTGCCAGGCCTGGCTCATGCGCTGTTCGTTCCCCATAACGCCCCGGCGGGGGCCTTCTTGTGCGTGAAGATCGGCGTTTCGGCTTGACCGCCGGCCGGCCGACCCCGTACAGTAGAAGGCCTGATTCTTGATTAAATCGATCAGCATAGTCAACTACTAGAGAGGAGAGGAATGCCATGGCAACGAGTGCAACTGAGGTGAGTCGCGCCGGGTATGCCCACCCCGAGGTGCTGGTCGATACCGCCTGGGTGGCGGCGCATCGGGCGGACCCGAAGGTCAAGGTCGTGGAGGTGGATGTCGACACCAGCGCCTATGAGAAGGGCCACGTGCCGGGCGCCATCGGCCTGGATTGGCGGAAGGATCTGCAGGCCCAACCGGTTCGGGACCTGCTGCCCAAGGATCAGTTCGAGGCACTGCTGTCGCGGCACGGAATCAGCGCCGACGATACCATCATCGCCTACGGCGACAACAACAACTGGTTCGCCGCCTGGTTCGTCTGGAACTTGAAGTATTACGGCCATCGCGATGTCCGGCTGATGGATGGCGGTCGGAAGAAATGGGAGGCCGAGGGCCGGGAGCTGGCTACCGACAGCCCGGCCGCGAAGCCGGCCCAGTACCGCGCCTCGGATCCCGACGCCAAGATCCGCGCCCTCCGCGACGACGTCCGGAGCCGCTACCAGGACTCGGGCTCCAAGCTGGTCGACGTCCGCTCCCCCAAGGAGTACAGCGGTGAGCTGCTGGCACCCGAGAACCTGCCCCAGGAGGGCGCCCAGCGAGGCGGCCACATCCCCGCAGCCGCCAACATCCCCTGGGGACAGGCGGTCCGCGAGGACGGGACCTTCAAGTCGGCGGACGAGCTGAAGGAGCTCTACGGCAGCAAAGGCGTCACGCCGGACAAGCAGGTGATCGCCTACTGCCGGATTGGCGAGCGCTCGTCGCACACGTGGTTCGTCCTGCAGTACCTGCTCGGATACCCGAACGTACGCAATTACGACGGGTCCTGGACCGAGTGGGGAAGCCTGATCGGGGCGCCGATCGAGCGCTAACCTACCCAAGCCGCTCTGCGGACCTCTCCTCCCTCCCCCCTTGCGGGGGAGCCACATGTGTCAGGGTCGCGGGATTTCCCGCGTGTGTCAGGGT
>DASQAY010000035.1:0-2055 GCA_035635515.1 Candidatus Eiseniibacteriota bacterium
ACCGCGGGAACCCCGCGACCCTGAAGGAGCACACGCAATGAACATCCATGAAGCGATCGATCGCCTCGAGTACCTGATCGGCCACAGCCGCCAGATCCCGCTGACGCGGACGGTCGTCATCGACCAGGAAGAGGCGCTGGCGTGCATCGACGATCTTCGGCTGAGCCTGCCCGACGAGATCAAGCAGGCGCGCTGGACCCTCCAGGAGCAGCAGCGCCTGCTCTCCGAGGCGCAGGCGGAGGCAGCCAGGACGGTGGGCAAGGCGGGGGAACGGGCCCAGACGATGATCGGCCAGCACGAACTGGTCAAGCGGGCCGAAAAACAAGCCGACGCGATGCTCAAAGAGGCCGCCCTCAAGGCCGAGGAGACCCGCCGGGCCGGCGACCGCTATGCCTGGGAGGTCATGCAGAACCTGGAGACACAGCTGCTGCGGACGGTCGCCACCGTCAAGAAGGGCGTCGAGGCGTTGCGTACCCCTCCGGGCAAGCCCGTCAAGGAAGTCGAGGTCATCAGCAGCCGCTGACCTTATAATGGGCTGCTCATGGCTCTCCCAAAGACTCGATACGCCCATGCCCGCCAGGGCGAGCGCCGCGCCCACCTGGCGATAAAGCGCACCCAGCTGGTGGAGTGCTCGCAGTGCCACCAGCCGAAGCGGCCGCACACGATTTGTCGTAACTGCGGCTACTACGACGGGCGCGAAGTCATCAAGACCGACTAGGTCCTAAGCCGATCACCGTCGCCTTCCTGTTCCCAGGCCAGGGCGCCCAGTTCATTGGAATGGCCCGCGACCTGCTGGACGGGGACCCCGGTTCGGCCGATTTCCTTCGCCAGGCCGAAGGTCGCCTGGAGATGCCGCTGAGACGTCTAATGCTCGACGGACCCGAGAGGGAGCTCCAGGCGACCAGCAACGCGCAGCCGGCGATCCTGTTTCACAGCCTCGCGCTGCTGCGGCTGATGGCGGCCAGAGGGCTATCGCCCGCGCTGGTCGCCGGCCACAGCATGGGCGAGTTCGCCGGACTGGTGGCGGCTGAGGCGCTCGACCCCTTCGAGGCGCTGACGGCCGTGCAGGCTCGCGGCAGGGCGATGTCGGACGCCGCACCGGCCGCCAGCGGCATGGTTGCGGTGCTCGGCCTGGCCGACAGCGCCGTCGAACAGGCCTGCGCCGCCAGCGGGGGAGAGGTCGTGGTTGCCAACTACAACGCCCCCGGCCAGGTGGTGATCTCGGGGAGCGAGGCCGGCCTGAAGGACATCGGCCCCAGGCTGGACGCCGCGGGGGCGAAGCGCCAGGTGCGGCTGCCCGTAAGCGGGGCCTTCCATTCGCCGCTGATGGCCCACGCGGCGCAGGTCTTCGCCGCCGCCTGGGAGAAGATCCCGCTGCGGGGGTTGCGCCGCCCCCAGGTCTTCAATGCCGACGCGCAGGTCCACCAGGATCCGATCGAGGTCCGCCCGCTCATGGTCGGCCAGCTGACCGGCCCGGTGCGCTGGACGCAGTCGATCCAGCGGTTGCAGCAGCTCGGTGCCGACACCTACATTGAGGTTGGTCCGCGTAAGACCCTGACCGGACTGGTCAAGAAGATTCTGCCGGGCGCGGTGGTCCACAATATCGAGGATCTGGCGAGCATGAACACCACACTGAAGACCATCCATGGCTGACGGCTTTTCGGACCAGGTGGTCCTGGTCACCGGGGGAAGCCGAGGCATTGGTCGAGCGACCGCGGTCCTCTTTGGACAAGCCGGGGCCATGGTTGCCATCACCTACAAGAGCCGCCAGGCGGAGGCCGACGCGCTGGTCGAGGAGCTCTCGCACGAGGGCCACCAGGCGATGGCGCTGCAGGCGGACTTCGCCGACAGCGCGGCGCCGGCGACCGCCGTCGAGGCGGTGGTGAAACAGTGGGGCCGGCTGGACGTGCTGGTCAACAACGCCGGGCTCACCCGCGACACGCTGGTGATGCGGATGAGCGAGGCCGACTGGGACATCGTGATCCAGACCAACCTGAAAGCGGCCTTTCTGGCCAGCAAGGCCGCCCTGCGACCGATGCTCAAGCAGAAGTACGG
>DASQAY010000036.1:0-6568 GCA_035635515.1 Candidatus Eiseniibacteriota bacterium
TCGTCGGTCATCATGGCGAAGTCGCCCATGTAGACCTCGGACTCCTTGATCTCGCCGGTCTCCTTGATGGTCAGCCGGGTGCGGATGCGGAGCGGCGCGGAGTAGGTCATGTCCCGGTTGCGGCACTCCTCCTTGTCGAACTTGGGTAGCCCGAACTCGTAGTCCAGGAACTTGAGCTCGTAGTTCTTGGTCGTGTAGTCGGTGATGGGGTTGATCTCTTCGAAGAGCTCCCGCAGGCCCTCCCGCTTGAACCAGGCGAAGGAGCGCAGCTGGGTATCGATCAGGTTGGCGACCGGGAGCATTTCCGGGATTCGGCCGTAGTTGATCCGACGACCATTCACGGGCGGAGCCGGCGCTTGGACCATGAGACAGTGACTCCTTTAGATGAAGGGGAAGGTGGGCAAACCGGTAGTGCTGCAGGCGCGGAAAGGCCACCCAGCCAGCACGACCGCTAATCCTAGCACGGTGGTATACCCACCGTCAAGCACGCACAAACCTGCCTCGCGAAGCGCCAGCTTCGCGAAAGGCCCGCAGCTCCCTGCGGGCGGCTACCGGTCAGGCGTCAGATCGACGGAAATCAGACTAATCGGAGGGATATTACCACGGTCCGCCCAGACGAGGATAGGGGTCCTTATAGGGCCCCTACCAGCTCCTGGATCCGCTCGTCGGACAGGGGGACATCCTCCAGCCGGCCGGCGAAGTAGGCATCGTAGGCGCCTAGGTCCAGCAACCCGTGGCCGCTCAGGTTGAACAGGATGGTCGGGGATTCCCCAGCCTCCCGGGCCCGGAGCGCCTCGTCGATCACGGCCCGGATGGCGTGGGCGCTTTCGGGCGCCGGGATGGTGCCCTCTGCCCGGGCAAACTGCACCGCGGCCTCGAACACGGTCTTCTGGGGGTAGGCCACCGCCTCGATGATCCCGTGCTCAACCAGGCCAGAGACGAGGGGCGCCATGCCGTGGTAGCGGAGCCCGCCGGCGTGGATGGAGGCCGGCACGAAGGTGTGCCCCAGGGTGTGCATCTTGACCAGCGGGGTCATCCCCACCGAGTCGCCGAAGTCGTAGGTGTACTTGCCCTTGGTGATGGAGGGCGAGGCGTCCGGCTCGACGGCCAGGAAGCGGGTCTTGCGCCCGGACTTCAGGCGCTCCCGGACGAACGGCAAGGCGAGCCCGGAGAAGTTGCTGCCGCCGCCCACGCAGCCCACCACCAGGTCGGGCATGGCGCCGGCCCGCTCCATCTGGAGCATGGCCTCCTCGCCGATGATCGTCTGGTGCAGGAGCACGTGGTTGAGGACGCTACCCAACGAGTACTTGGTGTCCTCCCTGGACGCGGCGTCTTCCACCGCCTCCGAGATGGCGATCCCCAGGCTGCCCGGAGAATCGGGGTCCTGCTCCCGGATCTGGCGGCCGGCCGCCGTCAGCGGTGAGGGGCTGGGGACGACCTCCGCTCCCCAGACGTGCATCATGCTCTGGCGGTAGGGCTTCTGCTCGTAGCTGACCCGGACCATGTAGATCATGCATTCAAGCTCGAAGACCTTGGCGGCGAAGGCCAGGGCACTCCCCCACTGGCCGGCGCCAGTCTCCGTACTCAGGCGTTTGGTGCCTTCGGCCTTGTTGTAGAAGGCCTGCGCCACGGCCGTGTTCGGTTTGTGAGAGCCGGCCGGGCTCACACCCTCGTACTTGTAGTAGATGCGGGCGGTGGTGTTGAGGGCTTTTTCTAGCCGGCGGGCCCGCAGCAGCGGGGTGGGCCGCCAGAGCCGATAGACGTCCTGCACTGGCTGCGGGATGTCGATGAAGCGGTCCTGCGAGACCTCCTGCTTGATCAGCTCCATCGGGAACAGCGGCGCCAGGTCGGCCGGGCCGATCGGCTGGCGGGTCGCCGGATGGAGTGGCGGGCTGGGCGGGAACGGCAGGTCGGCCAGGATGTTGTACCAGCGGGTCGGCATCTCCTGCTCATCGAGCAGGATCTTGGTGGCGGCGCTAGGCGCTTGAACGCTCATGGACCCCTCCTCCTTGGTGGTCTCCCCGTTGTAGCACGGAGGGCCACCGGAGGGAAGGGGGTTAGGGCCTATCCGCTACCGCGAACTGCACCCTCCCCTGCCCCTCCCTCCCTCAAGGGAGGGGACAACTTACCGCGACACCATCTCCCCGGCCCTCTCCCTCGAAGGGAGAGGGAGAAGAGATCCTTACGATCTACTTGATTTCGACTCCGGCGCCGGCGTCCTTGAGCTTCTTGGCCACGGCCTCAGCTTCCTCGCGATTGACGCCTTCCTTGACCGGCTTGGGCGCCTGATCGACCAGGTCCTTGGCCTCTTTCAGGCCGAGGCCGGTGATCTCGCGGACGACCTTGATAACGCCGATCTTGGCGTCGCCGGGGCCAGTCAGGATGACGTTGAACTCGGTCTTCTCCGCCTCGGGGGCAGCCGCAGCTGCGGCGGCCGGCGCCGCCGCCACGGCCACGGGAGCGGCGGCCGTCACGCCGTACTCCTGCTCGATGGCCTTGACCGCATTCATCACGTCGACCACGGTCCACTCCTTCAGCGCCGCCACGAAGTCGTCGACAGTTACCTTTGCCATGATTCCTCCTTGTCTAGCCGGCTGGCGCCGGCGCAGTGGCCGGCGGTTCCGTCTTCTCTTTCTGGGTCCGAAGCGCGTCGAGGGTTCGGGCGAGCTGGCCGAGGGGCGCCTGGAGCACGCTGGCCAGGCTGCCGAGCGGCGCCTGCATCGCGCCCAGCAAGCGGCTGAGCAGGACGTCTTTGGGCGGCAGATCGGCGAGCTGACCCACGGTCTCGGCATCGAGCAGGCGCCCCTGCAGGATGCCACTCTTGATCACCATCTTGCGATTGGCCCGGATGTATTCGCTCAGGAGCCGCGCCGGGATGGCCGGATCGTCGCGACCGAAGATCATGGCCACCGGGCCGGTGAGCTCCTTCTCCAGCACACCCAGTCCGGCGGCACTGGCCGCCCGGCGAGCCAGGGTGTTCTTGACGACGACCATTTCCGCCCCGCCGCCGCGCAGCTTTCGGCGCAGGTCCTGCATCTGGGCGACGGTCATGCCGCGATAGTCGGCCAGCACGGCCGTGGACGCCTGGCGGAGCCGGTCGGTGAGCTGCTCCACCGTGGCCGCCTTCAGCGCTTTCTTGTCGACTTCGACTTTCTTCTTGTCTGCCATCTGGGCTCCTCGGCAACAAAAAACCTTCTCGCCAGCAGGCAAGAAGGTCAATGTACGTCCCTCGCCTGCGCAGGGGATTAAGCCGGCTGGGCCGGCGCCTGCGGTCTCTGGCTATTCAGTTGTCGCGGCGCCGAAGTATAGCACGCAAGCCGGAAACCGCTGCGCCGTTGCGATATCGCCGATGTACAACACGGCCCTGCCCGCCTCGTTACCGGGCCAGCCCGCTCCCGGCCCACCTGCAGTTCGGCGATCCGGGCCCAACTGGCTGCTGTTCGCGGGCCTAGGCTTTGGCGGTGTGATTATCCTGTTCTTGGTTATCGCGATGCTGACTGCCGTCCTTGGAATACGGCAGGGGCCTAGTGCCGTTCCCGCGGACTTCCCGGTCTACCCCGGAGCCACGCTGGACATGGCTATCGGCAACGAGCAGTGGGCCGCTTCGGCGGTGTGGACAACCAACGTCCAGGTCAACTCGGTGGACGCCTTCTACCAGGAGGCGTTGAGCCGACCGCCGTGGGAACTCATAGGCCCTACCCCGACGGTTCGTGGCTTGCGGTTCCGGCGGACACGGGGCGAGACTAGGCGGGGCGAACTGCGGTTCGTTGAGCGCAACGGCCAGACCAAAATTGAGCTGGTGCTGGTTAGCTCATCCGGCTAGCCAGGGCGGGATCGATCTGCACGCTGGGGCCCATCGTCGGCGCCAGGTAGACCGAGCGTAGGAACTGGCCCTTGGCCGAGGATGGCTTGGCCCGGACCACGGCGTCCATCAGCGCGGCCAGGTTCTCCCGCAGCTGCTGCTCGGTGTACGAGGCCTTGCCGATGTTGGTGTGGATGATGCCGGTCTTGTCCACCCGGTACTCGATCCGGCCGCCCTGGATGTCCTTCACGCCCTTGGCGATGTCGAACGTGACCGTGCCGGCCTTGGGGTTGGGCATCAGCCCGCGCGGGCCGAGCACCTTCCCGAGCCGGCCCACCATCCCCATCATGTCGGGGGTGGCCAGCGTGACGTCGAAGTCGAGCCAGCCTTCCTGGATCCGCTTGGCGAGGTCATCCCCGCCTACGTAATCGGCGCCGGCCTCTTTGGCCTCCCGGGCCTTGTCGCCCTGGGCGAAGACGAGCACCCGGCGCTTCTTGCCGGTGCCGTGGGGCAGGGTCACCGAGCCGCGGACCATCTGGTCGGCATGGCGGGGGTCGACCCCCAACCGGAGATGCGCCTCGATCGAGCCGTCGTACTTCGAGGTCGACGCCCCCTTGACCAGCTTGACCGCCTCATCGGGCGAGTACTGCTTGGCGTGCTCGATGGTCTTGGCGGCTTCCTTGTACTTGCGGGCGCGGGCTTGAGTCATGTGTTCCTCCTGTGGTCGTAGCGGGTTTGCGGCCCTGCCACGGGAATTTGGGTTCGCTTACTTGACGACGTCGATCCCCAGGGACCGGGCGGTCCCCTCGATCATCTTCATGGCGGCCGTCACGTCAAACGCGTTCAGGTCTTTGAGCTTGAGCTCGGCGATCTCGCGCACCTGGCGCTCGGTGACCTTGCCCACCTTCTCCTTGTTCGGCTTGGCCGACCCCTTTTCCACGCCGGCGGCCTTCTTCAGCAGGTCGGCGGCCGGGGGGGTCTTGGTGACGAAGGTGAAGCTGCGGTCCTCGTAGATGGTCAGCTCCACCGGAATGATCTGGCCGGCCATGGCCGCGGTCTTCTCGTTGTAGGAGCGGACAAACTCCATGATGTTGACGCCGTGGGGACCGAGGGCGGTGCCGATGGGCGGCGCCGGGGTGGCCTTGCCGGCCTCGATCTGGATCTTGACCTGGGCTTTGACCTTCTTCTTGGCCATTTACTTGAGCCGCTCCACCTGCAGGAGGTCCAGTTCCACGGGCGTCTCCCGGCCAAACATGTTGACCAGCACCTTGAGCTTGCCCTTGTCGGCGTTGATCTCGTCCACCTTGCCATGGAAGTCGGAGAAGGGGCCATCGATGACCCGCACGTTCTCCCCCACCCGGTACTCGACCCGGACCTTGGGCGCCTCGGCCTTGATCTGCTTCTGGATGGACTTGATTTCCTTCTCCTGGAGCGCCACCGGCTTGTTGCCGGAGCCCACGAAGCTGGTCACGCCTGGGGTGTTGCGCACCACGTACCACGATTCGTCGGACATGATCATGTTCACCAGGATGTAGCCGGGGAAGGTGCGCTTGGCCACGTGCCGGCGCTGCCCGTCCTTGATCTCGATGACGTCCTCGGTCGGCACCAGGACGTCGAAGATCTGGTCGTGCATGTCCATCGACTCCACCCGTTTGAGCAGGTTGTTCTTGACCTTCTCTTCGTGGCCGGAGTAGGCGTGGACGACGTACCAGTGCGACTCACCGGCCGGCGCCGTCCGGGTCGGCGCCTCCACGCGCGCGGCGGAGAGGTCTGGATCCCCGGTGGCCACCGGAGCCGCGCCCAGGCCGTCGCCGACCTGCACCCGCTCGCCGGTCCACAGCCGGGCGCCTTCGGCGGCCTCCTTGGCGGCCGCTCGCGACCGGCGCTTGGGCGCTGGCTTCGAGGGCTCCGGGGCGTTGCTCAGGTTCTCTGGGTTTTCCATTGCGGTGCTCTGCTTCTTAGCTAGGTTTCGCGAATTCGAACTTGACGATCGAGTGGGCCAGGACATAGTCGATCAGCCCCAGCACGAGGGAGACCACGACCACGGTCACGATCACCACGAACGTCATCGTCCGCAGCTCCGCCATGCTCGGCCAGATGACCTTGCGGAGCTCGTTGAGGATCTCCTCAAAGCCCCGGATGAGCCCGGTGCGGGGGCCACTCGTGCGCGGCACTCGATTGGTCCTGGGGTCGGTGGGAATCGCTTTGGCCACGCTTACTTATACCTCTTACTAATGTGTCGAAACCCGGCGGCCGACGCTGAAGTGGCAGGGGTGGAGCGATTCGAACGCCCGACCGGCGGTTTTGGAGACCGCTGCTCTACCAACTGAGCTACACCCCTGTGTCCCGGCTATCACTTGGTCTCCCGGTGCGCGGTGTGCTTGCGGCACTGCGAGCAGAACTTCTTGACCTCTAACCGGTCCGGATCGTTCTTCTTATTCTTGACCGTCGTGTAGTTGCGCGACTTACAGGTCTGGCACTGCAGCGTGATGATCGAAGCTTGGGCAGGCATTTGGTCCCCGACACAAAAAAGACCTAGCTTTTGCTAGGCGAGAACACATATTAGCAGAAGGCAGGGAAAGCGTCAACCGAGCCAGACCCCCACCCCGCCCTCCCCCCGCAAGCGGGGAGGGAGAAGAGGTCCGCAGAGCGGCGCGGGCTTACCAGGTGACGACTACCGTCGTCCCGATCGTCGTCCAGCCCCACAGAAAGCTCATCTGGCTGTAAGGGACATTGACACAGCCGTGGGTCCCATCTCCGTAGTTG
>DASQAY010000037.1:0-1604 GCA_035635515.1 Candidatus Eiseniibacteriota bacterium
ACCAGGCGCAAGCCATCCAGCATCAGCCCATCGTCCACTTCCTCGATGATCGTCGTTTCGGGCGCAATCACGCTGGCCATGCCACCGGTGGCGATCACCCGGGCATCATCGCCCAGCTCCCGGCGCAGGCGCGCCACCATCCCCTCTACCTGGGCCACAAAGCCGTAAATGATCCCGGCCTGGAGGCTCTCGCCGGTGGTCCGGCCGATAACCGACGGCGGTGGCTTGAGCTCGACCCGGAAGAGGCGGGCGCCGTGCTGGACCAGCGCGTCGATCGAGATCTGGACGCCGGGGGCGATGGCGCCACCCAGGTATTCCCCATCGCGCGACACGGCATCGTAGGTCGTCCCGGTCCCGAAGTCGATGATGATGAGCGGACCGCCGTACTTCCGAAAGCCCGCCAGGGACGCCACGATCCGGTCGGCGCCCACCTCGCGGGGGTCCTCATATCGGATCTTGAGCCCGGTCTTGACGCCCGGCATGACCATGAGCGGCTCGCAATGGAAGTAGCGGCGCACCGCCTCGGCCAGGCGGGCGTTGAGCGGAGGGACGACGCTGGATACTGCCGCGCCGCGGATCGCGGCAGCATCGATGTCTGCCTCCCGCATGAGCTGGATGAAGACCAGGCCAAGTTCGTCCGCCGTGCTGTCCAGGCGGGTGGGGATGCGCCAGTCGTGGATCCGGCGGTCCCCATCGAACACGCCGAACTTAATCCCGTCATTGCCCACATCGATGGCCAGCAGCATGCTGGAAGTGTAACGAGGGAGCCCTGCCAGAATGGTCATACGGTGCGTGACCTGAAGCTGGATCCCGCCGACGTGGCCCGCCAGATCCGGCCGTTCTGGCGGGACGGCCGAATCCTGCGCTGGCCGGCCCGCGATGGGCGCCGCCGGATGGTGCTGGCCGAGGTGGCCAGGATCTTCCCCCTCGGAAAGCGCCTTCCCGAAGAGGAGGTCGATCGAGAGCTGCGCGGGATCTGGCCGGACTACTGCCAGCTGCGGCGGGCCCTAGTCGAGTATGAGTTCCTGGGGCGCAAAGACGGGCTTTACTGGCGAGTCGGTTAGCAGACTCGTAACACATCGCGTCGCGGCACCGTTGACTCTATCGATGCCCTCGATGCGCGGCTGGCTGGTGCTGTTATGGCTCCTTACTTTGCTGGTATCGAGCAGCGCCTGCGGGGGAACTCGTCCCACACAGGCGGCGGCCACACACTCGCCGACCCAGAGTGTTGCCGCTTCGCTGGCGGCGCCGTCAGCAGTTCCGCTCAAACCGTCACCGCCGGAGTATGGTCAACCTCCCGCCGGTGTGGATCTGCTCTATGTGACGGTCCCCGGTTGGCCGACCTACCTGCTGGGATACGACTGGCAAGGGAATCCCCGAGCGACGGTTCATTTGAAGGAGCTGGATGGTTCTGCCCCCACGAACCCGGGCGGAATCTCGGTTGCGCCAAACGGTCAGGGGTTCGAGTCCGGTGCATACACGTTCGACCGGCTTGGCCGGGTGGTCTACCAATACGACCCCAGCCCCAAGCGATTCACCATCCGGACCTGGTCCGAGGACGGGGCGATGCTGTGCGGAGTCGAGGAGGTACACCCGACTATCAC
>DASQAY010000038.1:0-6091 GCA_035635515.1 Candidatus Eiseniibacteriota bacterium
GGCAGAATGCCCGCCGTCCCCGTGCCGAAATGAATGGCCGGGATCCCCCCCCCGCGCACCGCGTCGAAGATGCGCTGCATATAGGGATAGACATTGACCTGGTAGTCGTGCGGCGAGAGGCAGCCAACCCAGCTGTCGAACAGCTGGAGGATGTCGGCCCCGGCCAGCGCCTGGGCGCGCAGGTAGTCGATGACCATGGCGGTCAGCCGGTCCATCAGCCCGTGCCAGAGTTCGGGTGAGCCGCGCATCAGGCCCTTGGTGATCAGGAAGTCCCGCGACGGCCGGCCCTCGATCAGATAGCCGGCCAGGGTAAACGGGGCGCCCCCGAATCCGATGACAGCGCGCTCCGGTTCGAGGGCGCGCCGCAGCAGGCGAATGGTCTCCAGGACGAAGGGGACCGCCTCCTCGGCGGACACGGCCCGAAGGCGGCGGAGGTCGGCCGCCTCGCGGATGGGCGCATCCACCACCGGACCGACGTTCTCCACCAGCCGCACCTCGATGCCCAGGCCAAACATGACCGGCAGCATGATGTCGGCGAAGAGCACGGCGGCGTCGACGCCCAGCCGCCGGACAGGTTGAAGAGTGACCTCCAGGCAGAGCTCGGGCGACTGGCAAATGGCGAGGATGTCGTGACGCTGGCGGATCTCTCGGTACTCGGGCAGCGAGCGGCCCGCCTGGCGCATGAACCAGACCGGGGTTATCGCCAGCGGCTCCCGGCGCGCCGCTCGCACCATCGACGGCACGGGCTTCTCGACCGCGCCCCCACGGCCGGCCGGGGGGCTGGAGTCGAGGACTTTCATCCCCGAGTGGCCAGGCTCAGCTTCGCAAGTTCGGGGACAGCCTCGTAGGCGGGCCGCTGCAGGCCGAGCGCCAGTTCGAGCGCCTGGGCCGGCGCCATCCGGACGCAGCTGAAGATGGGTGTCTCGCGCTCGGTATAGCGGCTCGCCTGCGACTCGCGTAGCTCAGTGACCAGGTCCAGGAAGGCGGCCGGCTCGTCGGATTCGAAGGCGACCACGAACTCCTGGTCGTCGAGCCCGAAGGAGTAGGCGGTGTTGATCTTGACCTGGGGATACCGGTGGCCGATGGCGAAGTGCTCGACCATCATGGCCTTGCGGCGCTCGAAGGGCAGCTGGTACCAGACCCGCTTCTTCACCATCGGATAGACGAACAGGTACTTGCTCCCGGATGGCTGGAGCTGCCGCCGCCGGCCTTCCTGGTCCGGATGGCGGTGGCCCCCCAGGTAGGGCGAGGGCCGCATCATGGCCAGGAAGCTGTGGGCGATCGTGAGCTGCGGCCAGAGGGCCGTCGCCCGCCAGGCGGACTGTCGGGCCTGGAGGGTTTCCGGGCTGTCGCCGGCCTGCCACACCATGAGGTCGCAGTCGCCGCGCAGGCCGACGGTGCTGTACGTCAACAGGGTCCCGGCCGCGGCCTGCCCGTCCAGCAAGGCGGCCAGCTCCTCCGTGGCGGCGCGCCGCTCGGCCGGCGGCCAGGCGAAGGCTCCGCCAGCCACCTTTAAGAAGGTGTATGTGACGAGCTGGCGGTCGTCGGCCATGTGCCCTATCAGCGTAGCAACCGGGCGACCCCGCCCGGCTTGGCGCTAACCTCTGACCATGGCTCGCCTCGGCATCCAGAAGGTCCACGTCGGGGCGAAGGATACCAACTGCTACGTGGTGACCTGCACCCAGACCCAGGAGACCGTGGTCATAGATCCTGGCGACGACCCCGTCAAGATCCAGCAGCAGCTGGGGAAGCTCGCCGTCCGCTGGCTCGTCTTCACCCACGCCCATCCCGGACACGTGGGCGCCAAGGATGCGCTGAAGGCCGCCACCGGGGCGCCCACCGCCATGCACCTGGCCGACGCGACCGCCAACCTGAAGTCGGCCGACCAGTACCTGGTCACCGGAGACAGCCTCCCCTTCGGCACCTTTACGCTCGAGGTGCTGGCGACGCCCGGCCACTCGCCTGGCGGCCTCAGCTTCAAAGTGGGGAATCACCTGTTCACCGGCGACACGCTGATGGCGGGCCGCATCGGGCGCGTCGACCTGCCCGGGTCCAACCCCCAGCAGATGGCGATGAGTCTGCACGCCGGCCTCATGACGCTGCCGGACAACACGGTCGTCTACCCCGGGCACGGGCCGAATACGACGATCGGGACGGAACGGATCCAAAACCCGTTCCTTCGGCTCCGGTAGCGTGAACAGCAGGGTCCGCCGGCTGCCCTCGAGACGTATCACGAACGTCGCTACTGTGGCGACGGCCGGGTTGCTCGTGCTGGTGATCGGGGCCGCCGTCGTCCTCTACCAGCAGCGTTCGCCGACGGCCCCGCTCTTCTCCGGCCCGGTGAACTCGATGCATTTCTTCAGCGCCTCCGAGGGCTGGGTGTTGTCTGGACGCTTGCTCGTGACCCGAGATGGGGGTTCGCACTGGCGCGAGATCTCCCCTGGGCCACGCATACCGCCGATGGAATTCAGCGAGGCTTCGTTCCTTGACCCACTCCACGGATGGGCCGTTACTGTCGGAGGCCTCAATGTTCCCTCCGACGTTATCCGGATCTTCCGCACGATGGATGGCGGCAACACGTGGGCGTCAAGTCAGATCAGGGCCGAGGCCCATCTCGGCCTGAGCCTCGACTTCGTAGATCCACGAGACGGCTGGCTGATCGTCGGGACGGAAACGGGCACGACGGCAAGCGCGGGCCGGCTTTTTCGGACGGCCGACGGCAGCGCGACATGGAGCGAGCTCCCTCCTCCGCCTAGCGGCCACCCGGTCCATTTCATCGACCTGACGACCGGCTGGAATGTGGGTGGCGCCAGCCTGAACCAGCTCTACATCTCGACCGATGGAGGCCACGTTTGGCGGCAGCAAAGCGTTCCGGTGCCGCCCGACTACGCCGACATTGCGTTTGAGCTCGCCCTTCCGACCTTCGTCGATAGGCAGCTGGGCATCCTCCGTGTCATGTTTCCGGACGGGAGCGTGCTGCTTGAATTCACGACAGACGGGGGCGCAACCTGGTCGATCGACAGCTCGCGCGCACCCCTCTTCATCCGACGGCCGCCGTATCCGAGCGGGAACGTTGATGCTCCAACCTTCTTTGGAAAAGGTGTAATGGCCGTCCTGCTCGGCACAGAGCTCTACGTCCAGTCTGGCTCGGGCTGGAAGTCGATCAAGCCACGCGGGTTGGACTCTGTATTACAAATCGAATTCCTCAACCCTCATATCGGCTGGGCATTGGCTTCGTCCCAGAGCTGCCCGGCGGGGCCTTACGGCGGCTGCCTGAGGGTTCTCTGGACAGCGGATGGGGGCTACGCCTGGGAGCCTATCCCGGTGCGCTGATCAGCTCGCCTTCTTTTCGTTGTACAGGTCTTCGATCTGAGCCCGGTACTTCTCGTAGATCCGCTTGCGGCGGACCGACATCTTGGGCGTCAGCTCATCTCCAACCACGAACTCGCCGTCCAGGATCTTCCACCTCTTGATCTGTTCTGGGTGCGAGAGCGTCCGGTTGACCTCCGCGATGGCCTGATCAACTCGTTGCTTCACCTGGGGATCGTCCGGGCCGCGCCTGGCGTCCTCCGGGTCCAGCGTAATCAGCGCGGCCACAAACGGACGCGCATCGCCGATCACGACGGCCTGGGCGATCCCCCCGCGCCCGTTCAGCACGTTCTCGATTGCCCCCGGCGCGACATATTTCCCACCCGAGGTCTTGAACAGGTCCTTCTTGCGATCGGTGATCTTGAGGTATCCGTCGCCATCGAGCTCGCCCACGTCGCCCGTGAGCAGCCAGCCATCGTGCAGGGCTTCGGCGGTGGCAACTGGGTCTCGGAAGTAGCCCTGGAACACGTTGGGACCGCGGACCAGGATCTCGCCGTCGGCCACGATCCGTACTTCTTCCCCGGGGAGGGCGGTCCCCACGGTGCCAAAGCGCGCCTGGCCGGGCCGGTTGACCGTAACCGGCGCCGTGGTCTCCGTCAGGCCATACCCCTCCAGGATCTCGACGCCCAGGCCATAGAAGAAGCGCAGGATGTCGGGCGAGACCGGCGCGGATCCGCTGAGGCAGATCCGGATCTGGTCGAAGCCGAGGGTTTCCCGGATCTTGCGATAGACCAGCCGATCGGCAAGGGCCCACTGCCAGCGGACCCAGGTCGAGAGCCGCACCCGGCGCTCATACGCCGCCGTCTTGCGGGCGGCGGCCACCAGCGCCCAGTCACGGATGAGACGGCGCGGGCCGGTGACGTGGTCCATGCGGGCCCGGATGCCGGAGTAGATTTTTTCCCACAGCCGCGGGACGGAGGTGAAAGAGGTAGGGTGCACCTCGCGCGTCATCGGCATCACCTGGTCGATGCTGGGGCAGAAGTAGATCTGGCAGCCGGTCGCCACTTGCCGCAGGTGGCTGACCACCCGCTCCAGGACATGACTGAGGGGCAGGTAGGAGAGCACCCGGTCGTCGGCGGAACCGGGCAAGCATTCCAGGGTCGCCTGGGCGGTCCAGGTCAGATTCCGATGGGTCAGCATCACTCCCTTCTGGGTCCCGGTCGTGCCCGAGGTGTAGATCAGACTGGCCAGGTCTTGGGGCGCGACGGCCTGCCACCGGCTGGTCAGCAGGCCGGGCCGGGTTCGACCGAAGGCGTCGCCCTGCTCGAGCCCGGCCTTCCAGGAGATCACCCACCCCTCCCGCTCGGGCGCCTCGCCTTCGAGCAGGATCACGCGCCGCAGGGCGGGCAGCTCGTCCCTCATCGGAAGAATCTGCTCCAGGAGGGCGCGATTCTCGAGGATCAGAATCCGTGACTCCGAGTGCTGGAGCAGGTACTGCACCTGGGGCGGGGCCAGCGTCTGGTAGATGGCCACCGTCACGCCCCCCGCATGAATAGCGCCCAGGTCGGCGATCTGCCACTCCGGACGGTTGGCCGCCCAGATGGCCACCCGGTCGCCCGGCTCGAGGCCTTCGCCCAGGAGCATGTTGGCGCAGCGGGCCACCGCCTGGCCGTACTGCGTCCATGAGATGGGCGCCCAGCGGGCGCCAACCTTGAAGTGGAGGGCCGGGGCGTCCCCCCGTTCCTGCACCATCCGCTGGAACTGGGCGGGGATCGTCTGGCCAACCGCGGTGTCGCGGACCTCCTGCGCCAGCGAGCTCATGGCGCCAATATAACGGCGCCAGTTCCCAGAAGACACGGACTTCCTGTAATGCTTAGAGGGTGGTCGTGGGGGCGTGTGAGATTACGCTGCAGTTGCCTGACAACCGCAGCCTCAAGGGCAAACGGCAGGTGAGTCGCTCCCTGGTGCAGCGTATTCGGAATCGGTTCAACGTCGCGGTGTCCGAGGTGGCCGACCAGGACCGCTGGCAAACGCTCAGCCTGGGGATCACCTGCGTCAGCGACGACCCGCGCCACGCCAATGAGATCCTGAGCAAGGTGCTCGACTTCGTCGATGGCCACAACGGCGGTGCGGTGGTCCAGCACAGCCGGATTGAGATCCTCCGGTCGTGAGCGTCATGTCCAGCCAGGAGACCCAGCCCTCGAGCGCAGGCGTGGCGGGCGACGGCCCGACGGCCGCGCTGGAAGCGGCCCTGGCCCGGGATGATCCAACCGCCGTGATGGGCGCCCTGGAGGGCCAGTCGCATCACGGCCGGCCCGGGAGCCATGCGGCCTTGCGCCAACAGATGGGGGAGCGGCTCTCGGCGGCTCTCACCGGCGATCCCGCTCGGGAAGGCCGCTGGATTGAGGTGCTGGCCCTGTCGCCATCGCCGTCGGCCCGGCAGGTGGCGTGCCTCTTGCTGGCCAACCGATATTCGCGAGATCGCACCGGCGTCCTGCGCACCGCGGAGGCGCTCGCCGACGACGCGCACTGGGAAGTCCGGGAAGCGGCGGCGGGCCTGATGGGAACACTCCTCGAGCACGACTTCGCCCCCAACCGCAGCTGGCTGGCGACCCTGCGGAGCTCGCGGTCGGAGAACCTGCGCCGGGCCGTGGTCCTGGCGGTCAAGTACGCAGCCCGCCGCGAGCATCCGGAGCGAACGCCGGCGCTCCTCGATCTGCTCGCTCCCCTGCTGCGCGACGAGAGCGCCTATGTCCGCCGAAACCTTGGTCCCTTCACGCTG
>DASQAY010000039.1:0-2295 GCA_035635515.1 Candidatus Eiseniibacteriota bacterium
TGCAATGGGCCGCCGCGGCGGAAAAAGTCTCCAAGGACACGCTGTTCCGGCTCACCCTCGCCAGCGGCGACGAGTTGCGCTTCCTGGACTCGGTCAGGATGGGCCGCGTCTACTGGGTGCCATCCGGCGCCTTGCCCACCGTCACTGGCTGGGCGGAGCTCGGGCCGGACGCCCTCGAGGTCAGCCAGTCCGATTTCGCCCATCGCATCCGGCGGCATCCGGGCGAGCTGAAGAACTTGCTTCGCAACCAGGCCTTCGTGGCCGGCATCGGCAATGCCTACTCGGATGAGATCCTGCATCGCGCTGAGCTGTTGCCTTTGCGGAAGCGCGCCACCCTGAAACCGGACGATGTCAGCCGGCTGCACGCCGCGACGCAGCAAGTGCTGGGCGAAGCGATCGCGGCCATCCGGGCACAGCCGCATTACGTCCCGCAGAAGCAAGACCGGAGCTTCATGGCCGTCCACGGCAAAGGCGGCCAGAATTGCCCGCGCTGCGGGCACCGGATCTCGGAGCTGAAGGCGAGAGGCGAAACCACGAACTTCTGCCGTGGCTGTCAGCATTAAACGGTGAAGCTGGAGGGGGCCAATGCCCTCGTCACCGGTGCCTCGAGCGGCATCGGCCGCGCCATCGCCGTCGAATTCGCGGCGCGCGGCGCGCGGCTAGCGCTGTCGGCGCGCAACGAGTCGGCGCTGCAGGAGGTGGCGGCCGGGATCCGCGATCGCGGTGGGACGGCCGTCGTCATCACGAGAGACCTGGTCTTGCCTGGAGAACCCGACAAAGTGATCGCGACCGCCCACCGGCAGCTCGGCGGATTGGACATCCTGGTCAACAACGCCGGGCTGGGCCTGCAGGCCGGCATTGGCGTCGCCAAGGAGGGCGATGTCGAGCGCCTGTTCCGCCTCAACGTGCTGGCTCCGGCCGCCCTCATCCGGGCGGCGGTGCCGCTCATGCGGGCGCAGGGTCGGGGAATGGTGATCAACATCTCCTCGATGGCCGGCCGGATCGTGACCCCCACCATCGGCTACTATTCCGCCACCAAGTTCGCGTTGACCGCGATTGGCGACGCGCTGCGGATGGAGGAGGGTGACCGCGGCATTCAGGTGATGACCGTGTTCCCCGGCTGGACTGCCAGCCGCTTCACCGATAACCAGCTGGGCTCGCACCGCGTGCTGGCGCATCGCCGGGGGTCGTTCGAGGTGCCCGCCGAGAAAGTCGCCCACCGGATCGCCGAGGCGGTGCTGCGGGATGAGCGCAACGTCTATGTGTCCTGGATCCCGGACCGGCTCGGAGTAGCGAGCAACTGGCTGGCCGGATGGGCCGTGTCGGCCGTCCTCTCCCGCTGGGCACGCCGCGTGCCGCCGGCAGAAAACTGAGCGTCGGTTGATGCAGGCCGACCAGTCTCCGACGGCGAGCTACCGCGTCCTGTTCGCCGTCCGCGGCGTCCCGCGCCTGGTCGCCAACTCGGTGCTGGCCCGGCTGGGCGGCCAGATGTGGACCGTGGGCATGGTGCTCTTTGTGCTCCAGGTGTTCCATTCGCCCTCGCTGGCCGGGCTCACCATTTTCGTCAACGTCCTCCCCGGCCTCCTGCTCAGCCCGATCACGGGGGCGCTCCTGGACCGCCACGGTCGCGTCCGCCTCATGCTTCTCGATCTGACCGTCGGGACCCTGACCCTGCTGGTGATCGTCGCGCTGGCCACCCGCGGTGCTCTGACGCCGCCGCTGTTGCTCGTGATCGTGCTGGTTGGCTCGCTCACCTTCACGTTTAGTGCCACCGGACCTCGGTCGCTGTTTCCCCTGCTCGTCCCGCGACCGCTGTGGGACCGGGTCAACGCCGTCGATAGCGGCATGTACGCCCTGACCGCCGTCCTCGGGCCGGCGCTGGCGGGCGGCCTGGTAGCGCTCTTCTCCGCTCGGGCCGCGCTGCTGGTGACGGCGGCGGCCTGGGCCCTGGCCGCGCTCGCCCTGATCGGTATCCCTGACCCGATCGGGACGAACGGGAGCTCGCGCTCCATCTGGCGCGACGCCTGGGAGGGAGTGGTCTACGTAATCCGCCGCAACGCCACCCTGCGTGGGCTGGCGCTCGCTATCTCGCTCAGCAACGCCGCCTTCGGCATCCTGGCGGTTGCCCTCCCGGTCCTGGTCCTCAACCGCCTGCACGGCGATGCGGCGCAGGTGGGTCAGGCCTGGGCCGCGCTGGGGCTGGCCAGCCTGGTGACGGCCCTTGTGGCCGGCCGGATGAACAGCGAAGGCCGCGAGAAGCTGATGCTGGCCGGCGGCATGCTGGTCCCCGCCTTC
>DASQAY010000040.1:0-7934 GCA_035635515.1 Candidatus Eiseniibacteriota bacterium
CCGCAGGCGGCCAACCTCGCTGTGCGCGCCCTCCAGCGTTCCCACTACCCAGGCGCCGGTCAGCAGGCTGGGAATCAACGCCACCAGCCGCTGCGGAATGTTGTAGCCGGTGTCGTATAAGGCGACCTGAGTGGTCCCCCAGAAGCGAGTCAGAAACAGGCTCTCGAACTGCAAGCCGACCGCCGACGCGATCAACAGGCTCGGGAGCCAGCCGCTCGCATACACAAGGAGCCGGCGCCAGCCGATAGGCTGGCCCGCGGCCCCGCTGCGTCGGCTCACGTTCCGCCGCAGCACGAGGAAATAGAAGAAAGCCAGGAGGGCCTGGCCAACCGCGCCGGCGACCAGCACGCTGCCGATGTGCCCGCCGTGACGCAGAAAAAAGACCGCGAAGATCAGCGTGACCGCCCCGGCCACCGGCGTCGCCAGCGCCTGGCTGCGCATGTCGTAGATGGCGACCAGCGCGAACGAGAGCACACCGGCCGCGATCCCCGCCAGGAGCAGGACCGTGCCTAGCGCCAGCAGGTCCGCGACCTGCGCGTGGAGCGCCTGGTCGATCGCCGGTCGCAGGACAACGACGATGCCGCTGACGGCGGCCCACACAAGAAGGATGGACAAGGCGCTCTTGCGCAACAGGTCGTAGGCCGCGGCCCGGTCGTCGCGGGCCAGCACCTCGGGCAGGTAGCGAAGCAACCCCTGGTCCTGCCCAAAGGTCGCCAGCAGGGCCAGGTAGACCAGCACGCTGAGGACCAGCGTGTACCGCCCGTACTCGGCGGGCGGCAGCACGTGTGCCAGATACGACCCCAGCGCGAGCGTGGCGGCGGCGCTGGTCGCCCGCCAGGCGAGGGTCCAGCCAACCAGCGCGGTGGTCCGGTCGGCGAGGGACTTAACTACGAGATGACGTTGATCGGATCCCAGGGAGCCTCGCGGTTGTACGCCTGCATGGCGACCCAGAGGGCCTCGACCGAAATCGTCTGGAAATCGGGACCCCGGTATCCGGCCAGCGGCGAGGGCGTCTCCGCGTAGCTGACCGTGTTCAGGGCCGGGTCATTGTGACTGAAGTCAAAAGCAAAGATGGTGATCATGTGGGTGGCATTCCAGTGGTTCCAGCCGGGCATGGTGCGCGTCATCGTCTGGACCATCACCGGGGCGCCGTGGCCAAAGCTCCGGAGGGCTATCGGGCTGGTGAGGTCGCTGCGGATGCGCGCCACGACAGCATCCAGCGACTCGACGTGTTCGCCTCGGTACCAGGACCCCCCGGCGGCCGGTGTCACCACCGGGTCGAGAAAGGCATTGACTTCGGCCACCGTGTTGGCGCCGGTCTGCCCGCTGCCGGGATTGAGGTGAGCTGCCGTGGCCACCGACTCAATGTCCGGGACCTGCGGGAGCCAGGCGGAGAGGAGCACCTGGCTGGCCCCAGCGCCGCAGTAGTTGCGGTGAGCCCAATCGCCGGGCTCATGGAAATCCTGGACGACCACGGCGGCCCGGTCCGTCTGTAACACCAGCTCACGCAGGGTGAGGCTCCGCGGTGCGGAAACACTGATGTGCCCGGTGCCGTCTGGGCCGACGAAATCGAAGTTATACATCGCCGCTCCCGGAGCACGCGGCGGCGCCAGATGGGTGCCGTAGCAGGACGGGATCAGGGCAGCCGCGACCACCGCCAGTGCAGCGCGCGCTACTGACTGTGGCATCTACGCTTCATGCTAGCAACGCTCTGTCAAGTAATCCAGTGTCCCCTCTCACCAGCCTGTATAACGGCAAGCGCAGGGCGGCGGTTACCCCGACCCGGCTGACCGGTCGTTGCATGAGACAACGGTAGCCGAAGGCAGATCCTACAGCTCGCGCCGCTGGAAGCTGAGGACGGCCAACCCCACGACCGCCACGATCCAGAGGACCACCCACACCAGGTAGGGCCAGGCGGGGTAGCTGGGCGCGTAAAACGGATTGGCCGCCGACTGGCGAACCGTGTTCTGGGCGGCGATGTAGACGGCCGGCTCGAGGCTGTAGATCGCGCCTCGCCAGAGTCCGTCGGTCGGGATCAGGAGCCGGCTGATGGTGCCGACGCTGCGCACCGTGTCGTTGTTGAACGCTTGCCCGAACCCCCCCACGATGCCGGCGATCCAGGCCAGCCCGAACGCGCTGACCGCGATCACGCCCCCGGTGATGTTGGAAAGGCGGGTGCTGAACAGGAGGGCCATGCTCATCAGCACGATCCCCTCGGCGGCCAGGAACGCGATGAACGGCGCCACTCGCGGAGCCGAATAGCCCGTGATCCAGGCCACCAGCCCCAGCTCGATCACGCTCACCATGGCCGCATACCCCGTGATCAGCACCGTGAATCCCAGCCACTTCCCCAACACCACCTCGGTGCGACTGATCGGCCGGGCCAGGATGGCCTGAGCGATCCCGGACTCCACCTCGGTGGCTATCGACGAGGAACCGGTGAAAGCGGCGCTCAGCGCCAGCACGAAGCTGAACATGAAGGCGAGCAGCGTGGTCAGCGCAAAGGCGACGCCCCGCACCTGCTCGGCCGTGCAGGGAGACCCGTCTTCGCATTTGAGCGTGGTCATGTGGGAGAAGCCCCAGGCGCTGAGCAGGATGGCGATGACGGTCAGGATGAGCAGGGCCAGGAGCAGCCGGCGGCGGGCCGCTTCGCGGATGGTCAGCCGGGCGATGGCCAGCACCAACACGGCTATTGGTCTCCCAGGAGCTGGAGGAAACGGTCTTCCAGGGACTGGTGGCTGGGCTCCACCGCATACACCCGGCCGCCCATCCTGATCAAGGTCGCAACCAGGTCCGGCACCCCCTCGATGCCCAGGCCGCGCACGGTCAGCCAGTCGCCTTCTTCCCGGATTTCGCCGAAGCGCGCCAGCTCGGCCCGGTGGGCGCCGTTCAGGCCGGCCACCCGAAGGCGCACCGCGTTCTCGCCCAGCAGGTCATCGAGCGTGCCAATGGCGATCACCCGCCCGTGGTCGATCACGGCCACCCGATCGCAGACCTTCTCCACCTCGCTCAGCAGGTGCGAGTTGAGGAAGACCGTCGTGCCCCGAGCTTTCAGGGCGAGCAGGATTTCGCGCACGTCCTGCCGGCCGACCGGGTCCAGGGCCGAAGTCGGCTCGTCCAGGAGCACCAGCTCGGGTTTGCCCAGCAGGGCCACGCCCAGGCCGAGGCGCTGCTGCATCCCCTTGGAAAACTCATTCACCCGGTCGTCCGCCCGATCGGTAAGCCCGACGGTGCGCAGGGCGTGGTCGATCTCCGGCTGCCACTCGGAACGGGGCAGGCCGGCCAGCTGGCAGTGGAGGGCCAGGACCTCGCGGGCCGAGAGCCACCCCTGGTAGCGGAACAGTTCCGGCAGGTAGCCGATCCGCCGCCGGGTCGCCCGATCGCCGATCGGCGCGCCCAGCACGAAGCCTTCCCCAGATGTCGGCCCGGTGAGCCCCAGGAGGAGTTTGACGGCCGTCGTCTTGCCGGCGCCGTTCGGGCCCAGAAATCCGAAGACCTCGCCCTGGGGGACGGTCATCGTCAGGCCGGCCAGCGCCACGGTCTTCCCGTAGCGCTTGGCAAGCTCGACCGTGTGAATGGCCGGGATCGCCGAGCTAGTGGAGGGAGTTGGCAACCTGCAGCACCTCTGCCTCGGTCAGGGTACCGCCCACAGCGTAGACCACGCCGTCCTTCACCCAGATCACGGCGCTGCCCAGGCCGCTCGAGTCGCCGATGGCCACTCCGTGCACGCCCTGGACGGTTACCGGATGGGACGTGGCCAGGTTGGCAGGGATCGGGATCGGCAACGTCTGGGACGGATCGCCGATGGCGCGGATCTGGGCGGCCAGAGTTGGGCTGATGCCCGGCTGACTGAGCAGGTAGTCCTCGAGTTGCCGGACGGACACCCCGGTCGACTGGACCCGGGGGACCCTGGCCTGGGCAATCACCAGCGAGGGGAGTTGCTGGCCGCCGCCAAACCCAAAAGTCTCTACCACGGCGGGGCCGACCGTCAGGTACAGGGTGCTGCCATCGATGTTGGCGGGCATGGCGGGCAGGGCCTTGCCCTGGCGCTGGGCCGCGGCCTCGGCCTTGGCGGCGCTGAAGGTGAACGACCCGTTTCCCTGGCTCACGATCGCGAACGCCCCCGGGCCGGTGACCGACGCCGGCAGCTGACTCGGCTGCCGGATCTGCAGGTGCGACGCGGTGGCGGCTGCCTGGGCGTCCGTGACGGACTGCAAGACGGGCTGCGTCGTGACCCTGATGGTGCCGTACTCGGAAAGATCCGGCAGCCCCTGCAGGCTCTGCAAATCCGTGGAGGTCACCGGGACGGCCGTCACCTGCTTGGGTTCGAAAATCGTCAGCAGATTGGCGGCCGCTCCGCTCACCACCATCCCCACCACCAGGACGGTCGCGATAGCCACCGCAGCCAGGGTGCGAACGGCGGGGGCGGGGTTGATCTCAACTCGGGCGGCGACGCTGCGCACGATGGGTGGCAGGGGGGCCGGCCGCCCAGCGGCGCGCACCCCCATAGCGGCCGCGGCCGCGCCCGGGTCCACCGGCGGAACTGGGCCGGAAAGCAGCCCGGCCACCGCCTGGCTATCGGCCGTCATCGCCGCCACCGTCGCCTGGCAGACCGCGCAGGTCTCGAGATGCTGCCGGTCCGCCGCTGAAAGGATCAGCGGGTCGTCGATCACTCGACGCAACAGTCCGTCCGAAATGTGCCTCACAGGACCGAAACCTCCTTGCGGAACGCGGCCTCTGCCCTTCGGAGCAGGGTGCCAATTTGATTGATGCCGACGCCCATCGCCGACGCCACCTCGCCATAACTCAGTCCGCTGTAGCGCAGCGCCAGCACCGCCGCCGTACGCTCCGGCAGGCGCCCCAGGGCGGCTCGGACCGACTGGTCGCGCTCGCGATCCTCCAGCACGCGCGACGGGTCGGGCCGGTCGGGCTGCTGCAAGCGGGCCTCGACGGCTTCCCGCCGTTCGCGCCGCCGCCGGCCGCGCAGAGTGTTCAAAGCGGTGTGGGCCGCCGCCGAGTGAAGCCAGGCGGCGGCGTAGGGCGCGTCCGCCGGATGGCGCCGGTGGTAGGCGAGGAACACCTCCTGGGCCACGTCCTCGGCCTCGGCCCGGTCCTGTAGGACGCGGAAGGCGATGGACGTCACCCGCCCGTATTCCGCCCGGAATAGGCGGTCAAATGGTTCGGTCAGCCCTGTGGGAACGTCGCCTCCCCAGCTGGAACTTACGCTCGGCGCCCCGAGCGCCTTGATTGCCACCACATACTAAGCACCGCCTGGGCATGCATTGTGACAGCCGAAAGGCTGTTGACTTCCCCTTGTGGCCGCCTAACAATGGGCGTGGCAGACGGCCAGGCAGAGGGGTGCCGGCCACCCGCCGAATTTCCGCAAGGAGGGAAGGAATGCCCACCGCTACGACCGTGGCGCCCAGCGTCGAGGAAGTCGTTTACCCCGATGGGCGGCACGAACTGGTCGACGACCGGAGCATTCGTAACAGTCCGCTTTATAACGAGGATCTAGCGCCCGTCCCGATCAAGCGCCGCACCTGGAATACCTACAACTACATGGCACTCTGGATCGGGATGGCGCACAACATCCCGACGTATCTGCTGGCATCCGGCCTGGTCGCGCTCGGGATGGCCTGGTACCAGGCGATCATGACCATCGCCATCGCCAACGTCATCGTCCTGATCCCGATGCTTCTCAACAGCCACGCCGGGACCAAGTACGGAATTCCCTACCCGGTCTTTGCCCGGGCATCGTTCGGCGTATTCGGCGCTAACGTCGCCGCCCTCCTGCGGGCCGGCGTGGCCTGCGGCTGGTTCGGGATCCAGACCTGGATCGGCGGCGGGGCGCTCTACGCTCTGACGGGCCAGCTGTTCGGCGACGGGTGGCGCCACGCCAGCGTGGTGGCCGGCCAGCCCTGGACCCTGTGGCTGAGCTTCGGCGTCTTCTGGCTGATCAACATCTTCATCATCATGCGGGGCATGAATGCCGTCCGCCGTTTCGAAAACTGGGCAGCGCCCTTCGTGCTGCTGGTCGCGCTCGGCCTGCTGGCCTGGATGGTGACCAAGGCCGGCGGCTTCGGCCCCATCGTGAGCCAGCCCGGCAAGATCGGCTGGGGCACCGACTTCTGGCTCAAGCTCTTCCCGCCGGCGCTGATGGGCATGATCGCCTTCTGGTCGACCCTGTCGCTCAACATGCCCGACTTCACCCGCTTCGGCAAGAGCCAGCGGGCGCAGGCGATCGGTCAGATTCTCGGCCTTCCCACCACCATGACGCTCTTTCCGCTGGTGGCGGTCCTGATCACCTCGGCCACGGTCGTCGTCTACGGCCAGGCAATCTGGAACCCGGTCGACCTGACCGCGAAGTTCAGCAATCCCGCCGTGGTCATCTTCGCCCTCTTCACCCTGGCGGTGGCCACCCTGTCGGTCAACGTGGCAGCCAACATCGTGAGCCCGTCCTACGACTTCTCCAACGCTTGGCCCAAGCTGATCAGCTTCCGCACCGGCGGGCTGATCACCGGGGTGCTCGGCATCCTGATCCAGCCGTGGAACCTGCTGTCCAGCGAGAAGGTCTACATCTTCACCTGGCTGGGGTTCTACGGCGGCGCTCTGGGCGCCATCGCGGGCGTGCTGATCGCCGACTATTGGATCATGCGCCACACCAATCTGAAGCTGGCTGACCTGTACCGGACCAACGGCATCTACCGCTATGCCGCCGGCTGGAACTGGCGCGGGCTGGTCAGCCTGGCGGTGGGCGGTGTGCTGGCCGTCGGCGGGGCCTACTCAGCGCCGGGCAGCGGTCCCTTCCCGGCCAACGGGATCCTGTCTCCGTTGTATAACTTCCCGCTGATCCACCTTTACGACTACAGCTGGATCGTGGGCCTGGTGAGCGCGTTCGTCTGTTACTACTTGCTGAGCCGGCTGGTTCCGGCCCGGCAGGAAACGCCGCAGGCCGTCCCGGTCCGGGCGTGACGCGACGACGAGACTGATGCAGGCAGGGCCGGGTGATCCGGCCCTGTCTGATTCTTAGGAGATAGAACGGTGGCCAGGTTGAGTTTCGGCGTCTGCTTTGCCCCCGACCCACCGCCCTCGCGCTGGGTCGATCTCACGCAGCTGGCTGAGCAGCAAGGCTTTGACTATGCCTGGCTCTTCGACTCCCACGTCCTCTGGCAGGAGGTCTATCCGCTGTTCACGCTGATGGCGGTCAACACGAAGCGGATCAAGATCGGGCCCTGCGTCACCAACCCGGGTACCCGCGATCCCACCGTCACGGCCAGCGCCCTGGCGACCCTGAATGAAATCTCGAACGGCCGAATGGTGATGGGCATCGGACGGGGTGACAGCGCCCGACGGGTGCTGGGCCAGCACCCGGTGACGGTGGAGGAGATGGAGGCGTCCTGCCGCCTGATCCGTGACCTGGCCGCCGGCCGTGAGGTGAGTTACGACGGCGAGAAGATCCGGCTGAAATGGGCCGAGGGGAACCTCCCCGTCTACGTGGCGGGCTACGGCCCCAAAGCCCTGCGCGCCGCCGGCCGGGTGGCCGACGGCGTGATCCTCCAGCTGGCCGACCCGGCCATCATCAAGTGGTGCCTGCGCTGGGTGCGGGAAGGCGCCGAGGAAGCCGGCCGGCGGTTCGAGGACATCCAGATCCAGGCGGCCGCGCCGTCCTTCATCAGCGATGACCTGGACGCAGCCCGGGAGCAAGTCCGGTGGTTCCCGGCGCTGGTCTCCAACCACGTGGTCGACCTCCTCAAGCGCTACGACCCGGGCGACCTACCCCGAGAACTCACCGACTACATCAAGGCGCGCGAGCACTACGACTACCAGGAGCACGCCCAGCGGGGGGCGAAGCATACGGAGTTCGTGCCGGACGAGGTCATCGATCGCTTCTGCATCATCGGCTCGACCAAACGCTGTCGCGAGCGGCTGGAGGA
>DASQAY010000041.1:0-5479 GCA_035635515.1 Candidatus Eiseniibacteriota bacterium
CCTGGATGGCCGCGTCGAGGGTCGACCCGGCCTGCCCGGCCCAGGAGATCCCCTCCCCCACCGTGGCCGGCCGGCGCTGGCTCAAGACCTGTTTGGTGATGTCCTTGGCCTCCTGCACGTTGGGCTGATCGAAGGCGTTGATGCCCAGGATCGCGCCCGCCACGGCCGTGGCGTACTCCCACTGGAAGAACGCCGCTCCCAGGTCCAGGGGATCGCGCAGCGTCAGCGTGACCACTGGCTGGCCGGCCGCGGCCAGGGCCGCCAGCGCCGGCTCCGATGGGTCGGCCTCGCCCTCCAGCGCCAGCCGCACGAAGAGGCGATCGTCCCTGTAGACGTCTGGCGGGCCCAGCGGCTCATCGGCCACCGGGATCAGGCCTTTGCCCTCCTTCCCGGTGCTCTCCGCCAGGAGCTGCTCGGCCCAGAGCCCGAACCGGGGAGCCTGGGGCGGCGCGATGATGGTCACCTTGTCCCGCCCGGCGAGGGCCGCTTCGCCCAGCACCGCTCCCAGCCAGGCTCCCGGGTTCTCGGATGCCCGCACCGAGGGGGCACAGGCGTGCACCATCATCTGGGCACGATCCAGTAGGGTGGCCACGTCGATCCCACCCAGCGCCGCCGGGACCAGGCCGAAGTAGGACAGGGCCGAGTAGCGCCCGCCGATATCCGCCGGGTTGAGGAAAACCTGGCGAAAGGTCCGCTCCGCCAGCGCCGCCAGCGGGGTCCCCGGATCCGTGATGGCGATGAACTGATTCGTGTTCGACTTGGTCTCAACCAGGAAGAACTGGTAGTGGGAGAGGGTCTCGGTGGTGGTGCCGGACTTGGAGGCCACGATAAAGGCCGTCTTCTCCAGGTCGAGCGATTCTTGCAGGGCGATGATGGCGGCCGGGTCGGTGGTGTCCAGGACGTGCAGGTCGAGGCCGCCTTGACCGGTGCCGGAGGTGGTTCGGAAGACCTCGGGGGCCAGGCTGCTGCCGCCCATCCCCATCAGGACCGCGTCGGTGAATCCCTTCTGGTGGAGCAAATCGCGCAGCTTAAGCAGGTCCGGCACGCGCTCCTCCATCTGGTCCACCACCGTCAGCCAGCCGAGGCGTTCTTTGATCTCGGCCTGGGCCGCGGGATCGGATTTCCACAGGCTCGCGTCTTTTTCCTGGATGCGCCGCGGCACGGCTTGCTCGTCCAGCTGGCGCAGCCGGCCGTCGACTGCCTTACTGAGCCCGCCCAGGCTGGCCGCGTAGTGCCATTCCGAGCCGCGCTGGAGGGCCTCCTTCTTCTTCTCGATCTCCGCGTTCAGCTTGGTGATGGAGTCGGCGAACAGCTTGACGCCGTCCAGCTCCAGGTCCTTGGTGACCCTGTCCATGTCGATGCCGATCTCGGCCAGCCGGCGCATCGTCTCCTGGGCACCCTCCACGTTTTCCTCCAGGCTCTGGCGGACCTCGCCGTGCTCCTTGAACGCCCGCAGCGTTTGCTCGGGCATGGTGTTGACGGTCTCGGGCCCGATCAGCTCTTCGACGTACTTGACGTCGCTGTAGTTCGGATTCTTGGTCCCGGTACTGGCCCACAGGCAGCGCTGTACCCAGGCGCCGTGGTCGCGGAGCTCCTCGAATTCCGGGCTGGTGAAGAGGCGCGTGAACGCCTGATAGGCCAGCTTGGCGTTGGCCACGGCGGCCTTGCCCAACAGAGACTGGAGCCGCTGCCGCTCGGTCCCCTCCGAAGTGGCGGCCATCCTGGCTTCGAGCAGCTTGTCGACGGCGGTGTCGACCCGGCTGACAAAGAAGCTGGCCACCGACGCCACATCGATGGACTGCCCGGCTTGCAGGCGTCGCTGCAGGGCCCGCAGGTACGCCCGCGCCACCTCCTCGTACACCGTGACCGAGAACAGCAGGGTGATGTTGATGTTCACCCCATCGGCCAGGCACTGCTCGATGGCGGGCAGCCCCTCGGGCGTGGCCGGAATCTTGACGAAGATGTTGGGCCGGCCCACCCGTTCGTACAGCTGGTGAGCCATCGCGATGGTGCCCTCGGTGTCGTTGGCCAGGCCCGGCGGCACCTCGATGCTGATGTAGCCGTCCTTGCGCTGGGTGCGGTCGTAGACGGGCTTCAACACGTCGGCCGCCATCTGGATGTCCTCGATCATCAGGCTCAGGAAGAGCTCGTCGCCAGTGACGCCGGCGGCGATTAGCTTCCGCAGCGATTCGTCGTAATCGCTGCTCCCGCCGATCGCCTTCTCGAAGATGGTGGGATTCGAGGTCATGCCCACCACGGCGTTCTCGTCGATCATCCGCTGGAGTTCGCCGGAGGTTATATAGCTCCGCCGCATGTTATCCAGCCAGACGCTGGTGCCGGCTTCGTAGAGCTCGAAAAGGGGGTTCTTCGCCATGCCTCGCTCCTGCGCGTTTCTGGTCTCCTGCTCCCTAAAGGTTCTCACAGTCGCCGCTTCGGGTGCGTGCGGCGGACTAAAACGAAAAGGACCGCCCAGAGGCGGTCCTTTCGTGTCGCCGGTTTCTGGCGCTTACTCGCCGTCGCGGCTGTTGTCGGTGCTGCCGGTCGAGCCGTGGGTACCCTTCTGGGATCCACCGGCCGAGCCTTTCTTCGATTGGCCCTTGGCCTGGTCCTCCGTCGACTGGTCGCCACACTGGCTTTCGTCCTGGACGTTGCTATCTCCAGGCTTGGTCGATGCCGGCCCTGCGTTCTGCTGAGGCTGGTCACCGGCGGCGGAGCTGTCGTCTTTAACTTCCTTCTCGCCGTCGTTCACATCGTTGCTGGAAGCAGCCGCACCGGTGTCGTGGTTTTCGCCCGTGGCGTCACCCGTCTGACCTTCCTGCGTCCCCTGCTGGTTCTCGACATCCTGGGTCTTGGACTCAGGCTGTTCCTTTTCCTGCTCCGGGCCGCTGGTCGTCTGCGCCTGGGTACACGACGGGTCGGGGCCGCCTGGCCCCGTCTTCGCCTTGGCGCTGGACATGGCGCTGGCGCTCACGGCGCTGGCCAGCAGCAGCATCCCCGCCGCGATCGCGATGAGTAGCTTGCGCATTCTGTGCCTTACTCCTTAAGGACAGGCTGATGCCTGCTCCTATTCTTAGAGAACGGGTCGGTCGTCATGACTATTCGTAACGGCGTTGGGCATTTGCCGCAACGGTGAGGAAACGCAAGAGGAGCGCCCGCAGGCGCTCCTCTTCAAGCTCGCTGATCAGGTGGTTAGATCCGGGTTGCGGTCGAGGTCAGGGTTTCGAAGAAGGTGCCGCTCGGCGTCATCTCGGTGATGGTCAGTGGGAGGATCGCCGTGATCTGCCGGCCGTGGTCCTTGAAGCCGAAGCCGCAGAGCTGCACGCCGTTGTTGAGGCCGCTGCCCATGGTCGTCCAGCTGATTGTCCAGAGGCCGGCGACCGATGAGCTGCTCGCGTTCCAGCCGATGGGGCTGGTCAGGGAGCCCGGCTGCTTCGGCAGACCGCCCAGGTCGACTTGGATCATCTGGGTGGCGCCCGAGTCGACGACGTTGTTGGTCACACAGAGGGTGTATGCGCCCTGGCTGTGGGTGTAGGTGCCCGCGGGCGTCGCAGCGTTGGCGGCGACCGTGGTCATCAGAAGTCCGGCTCCGGCGGCGGCGGTGATCAGCAGCTTGCGCATAATTTCCTTTCCTTTTTCTCCGAGGTCGATGTGACCTAGTGTGCCAGCCGCATGTGACGTCGGCCGCTTGGACCGCGTTACAGAGCGTGCACAGCCGTATCGCCAAGCTGCACATGTTGCGACAACCGTTGCGGCGCCGCGGCATCCGTATGGTTTTTCGCAATGCTTGGAGTCGACGCCGGCTCCCCGCCTGGACCAAGTGGTTGGTTCGATTTGTGGTTGATCCCGCGGTCCAGCGTCAACAGGTGGGGAGCTCCGACCTGGCGATCTGCTGGACGGCAGCCGTGTTACCGCCCTTGAGGAGGTCCCCTAACAGCGGTGAAACCTGGGACTTGCTTCCGGCCGGTGCGGCAGGCGCGCTTAATGGGCGAACGATGTCTTGTTGGGGAGCACTCTCAGGCACTAGCCGGACCAGCCTGCGCTCCGCCATCCCTCGGGCCGACCCATGCCCACGTCGCCGCCTAGAGGATTCGAACCTCTATGAACACCGACAGCCACGTCATGCCGGCTCTCCAGCAGGACGCCGCGGCGCGGCTCGAGGCCCTTCTTATCGGAGCGTCGAACCCGGACGCATGAGTTCATGACCGGAGACATACGGTCAGCGACGTCCGGGAGCTACTCGAGGGGCGGGACGTGCTGGAGCAGCAGCCTGGCCGGGCCATTGGCCGGAACAAGCCAGACGTCCTCAAAGGGGTCGTTCCCATTCGCTCGGGTCTTGCTCAGTTCCCAGGAACGCGAAGCTACGAGAAAGTCGCCGGTCCCCGGCCGGGTGCGGACGGTTCCCGGAGTCAGAACGGCACTCCATGTCGATCGTAAGGTGGCCAGGTCGATGGTCTGGTAGCGGCCGGACTGGCTCCCGCCGTTCTGGTACTGGACGACGAGGACCTTCGAGTCGTCCGCTGAGAATGCCTCGATCCCACCTCCGGTGATATGCGCCAGCACCTGGCCGTCTGGAAGTCGCCGAACGACGAAGAAGTTCTCGCCACCCGGGTTCCAGCCTGAGGCGGTGCTCCCTTCCCCCAGCAGCGTTCCGTCCGCCGAGGCGACCAGACCATCAGGCTGGCTCGCCGACCGGGCGATCCCCTGGGAAATCAGCTGCCCGTCGGACAAGCGAAGGACTTCGAGATCAGACTGGCTGGCCACAAATGTTTGCACGATCACAGCGCGATCCGTTCGTGCGCTGCACGCCAGGATCGCTGGTCCCCCATGCGGTCCAAATGCGCCGTAGTCAACCACCCGTCGGGATGGTCCGCCAACCGTTTGGTAGAAAAGCGTGCCTGGGGTGTTGATGCCCTGGTACGAGTTGGGGCCGATCTGCCGGGTTCGTGCCATGCCGGGCCCGCCCAGCTGGTTGAGGAAGACGCACAAATGCCTGTTGTCGCCGGCCCACTTCCCGTTCGCGACTTTGCCCACCGCCTGGCCGCCGCTAACCACATGGGCGTGCATCAGGAGCAGCATCCTGCCGTCGGCCGTCGGGTAGACGCCATAGGGCTCGGAGGCGGTCAGGTCTATCGCCCCGCGCCGCATCCCATCCCAGTCATACGCGATCAGACGGTTAGGGTGGTCTGGGTCCCGATAGTAGAAGACGGGGTGGTCGACCGACGCGATGGCTGACGACACCGCCACCACCTCCGTGTCGGGAGCCGGCCCGGGCAGTGCGGGATATCCGATGTCGCCCAACGACGGGCCGCAGCCAACCAATGCCAGCGCAATGACCGCCAGACCTGTCAGATCCCGCATGCCCAACCAATTAGACGCAGCGGATCCGAAAGAGTTCCGTCGTTAGTTTGGCCGTCAGTTTGGCCGTCACCCCTAGCGGCATACTCAAATTTTCTGTGCCTTGGTGCCGCGTCCCGAATAC
>DASQAY010000042.1:0-3453 GCA_035635515.1 Candidatus Eiseniibacteriota bacterium
CTCGACGGAATCCGGCAGAAGCTGCCGCTGCCACCGGCGGTCGAGGAGAACCTGTACGCCTTCGACCCCGAGCGCCTGGCCCGCCTGCGGGTGGGCCTGCTGCCGCAATCACTGGCCGAGGCGCTGATCGACCTCCGGCACGACGAGGTGATGCGGGAGGTGCTGGGGGCGCATCTGCTGGAGCGCTTCATCGAGACCAAGGAAATGGAGTGGAACGCCTTCCAGAAGCAGGTCACTCCCTGGGAGCTGGAAGCATACCTCGACAGCTACTAGCGATCAACCGGAAGGGGTCGATTCGACCGGAGTGATCGGGGTTCGAACCCAAGCGCACTACCACTGTTCGACTTGCACACCTGGCGTTCACCGGCTCTCTCACCGGCTCGACTCAAGGTCTGTTCCTTCTGATGAGCTGTTCGCTAGGTGCGAGTAGCCGCCAGCTGGTGGCCCGAGTGCGCCTTCAGGAAGCTGAGCGTCCGTTGGTTGAACTCGTCGACCTTCTCGTAAAGGGGTGCGTGCGCGCAGCCCTCAAAGATGACCAGCTCAGAGTTCTTGATCCCGTTCTTCAATGGCTCGGCAAATCGCATTGAGGTGACCGCGTCATGCCGGCCAAAGGTGATCTGAGTCGGCGCCGTGATCTTGCTGAGCTGGGCAAGGCAATCATGGGCGAGCACCGCCGCCGATTGGCGCATGAACGCGTCCAGCGGTTGAACGGGCCGGCTCCTCACGAAGGCAGCCAGCGAATCGACGTACTCGGGCTTGGCCGCGTAAAGCTCGGGGGTTAAGCACCACGGCAAGATGCCCTTGATCACCATCTCCGGGACACTGTCCAAGGCTCTAGCGATCAGTTGCCAGCCCTCAACGGCTGCCCGCAAGTACGGGTCGGACTTCGGCCAGGCACTATGCAAGGACAGGGTTAGGACTCTGTCCGGGTATTTGGCCGCCAGCCACATGCCAGTGGCGGCACCCAGCGAGAGACCGGTGATGTGGGCTCGCTCAACCTTAATGGCGTCCATGAACCGCGCGATGTCATCCGCGAAGAGCTCGGTGGTGTAGGTGCCGGCCGGCTTATCGGTAAGGCCAGCGCCCCGCAGGTCAACGGAGATGCAGGTGAAGTGCTTTGCGTAGTCAGGCACCTGGAACGCATAGCAGGCCTGGTCCGCGGCCAGGTACGGGATTAGCAAGAGTGGCTCTCCAGATCCTGTGGTCTCGTAATAGACGTTGATGTCGCCCACTCTCACGGTTGGCATGCTGATCCCTCCACGTGTGTCCAATCCGACCGACGTTGCCTCCGGGTCCAGCATACGCCCGGCCCATGTCGGTGGTCCGGTGGCTCAAGCACCCCACTCTGACCCTTCCCCTGAAGCTGAAGGGGGAGGGAGATCATCAGCTACTGGCGGACGATCGCCGGGGCGCCCTTGCGCAGCACGAACTTCTGGATCTTGCCGGTCGCGGTCTTGGGCAGCTCGCTGACGAAGCTGACCCACTGCGGGATCTTGAAGTGCGCCAACCGGCCACGGGCGAACTCGCGGATCTCGTTCTCGGTCGCGGAGGCGCCGGGCTTGAGCACCACGAAGGCGTGGGGCGCCTCGCCCCATTTCTCGTGCGGCATGCCCACGACGGCCACCTCCTGCACGGCGGGATGGCGCAGCAGGACGCCTTCGACCTCGATCGACGAGATGTTCTCGCCGCCGCTGATGATCACGTCCTTGATCCGGTCGCGGATCTCGGCGTAGCCGTCTGGCAGGACGACTGCCGCATCGCCGGTGTGGAACCACCCGTCGCGGGTAGCTTTCTGGGTGGCCTCGGGATCGTGATAGTAGCCGGCCATGACCGCGTTGCCGCGGACCACGATCTCGCCCAGCGTCGCCCCGTCGTGGGGCACCTCTTTCCCCTGTTCGTCGAACACGCGCAGGTCGCCGGAAGTGATCAGCTCCACGCCCGTGCGGGCCTTGACAATCGCCCGATCCTCGGGGGCAAGCGCGGCATGTTCGGGGAGCGGCTCGCAGATCGTGATAAAGGGGGAGGTCTCGGTGAGCCCGTAGACCTGCGTCACCTCCCAGCCCACGTCGCCTTCCAGCCGCTCGATGGTGGCCGCTGCGGGCGGGGCGCCGGCGGTCACGATGTGCACGCCGGGTGGGACCTCGCCGCGCACCTGCGGTGGAGCGTTGGCCAGCGCGATCAAGACCGTCGGCGCGGCAGACATCCAGGTCATCTGTTCATCCCGGACGAGCTTGAAGACCGCCGACGGCTCCACCTTCGGAAGGCAGATGTGGGTAGCCCCGGCGGCCGTCACCACCCAGACGTAGGACCACCCGTTGGCATGGAACATGGGCAGCGTCCACAGGTAGCGGTCCCCGGGGTGCAGGGTCAGGTGAATGAGCGTGCCGACCACATTGATCCAGGCGTTGCGATGGGTGATCATGACGCCCTTGGGTCGGGCGGTGGTCCCGCTCGTGTAGTTGATCGTCAGCAGGTCGTGCTCGCTGATATCTGGAGGTGGCGCAAACGCTGGCTCGTGCGCCGCCAGCGTGCGTTCGTAATCGAGCCAGCCAGCCGCCTGGCCCTGCAGCGCCACGAAATGCTGGACCGACTTCAGCTGCGGACGGATGCTATCCACCGCGGCCAGGTAATCGGCGTCGGCGCAGACCACCTTCGCCCCCGAGTGGTCGATGATGTAGGCGAAGTCGTCGGCCGTGAGCCGGTAGTTGATGGGCACCAGCACCGCGCCCAACTGCGGAACCGCGTAGAAGGACTCCAGCTGCGGCAGGATGTTGGGGGCGATGTACGCCACCCGATCGCCGGGCCCGACGCCCAGCCGTTGGAGGGCTGCGGACCAGCGGTCGCAGCGATCGAAGAACTGCGCGTAGGTCAGGCGCCGCTCGCGGTCGACCACAGCTTCGCGATCGGGGTACAGCCGGCGGCTCCGGCGCATGAACTCCAGCGGCGTAAGCGGCGTTTCCACTTGCGGCAAGTCTAAGTCGGCATAACGGGGCTGACAAGGGTCGCAGCTGGGCCGTCCGGAGCCGTGCCATGCTAGGGAGCCATGACCATCCGGGTGCAGCCTGCCTGGGCCGTCCATCTACGTCCCGGCAGCCCGATCCCCCTGGAGCAGGAAGCCGCCCGTCGCTACCTGCGCCGCGGCAACCTGCCTAGGGCGCTACTCGGTGGAGGATCCCGTCCGGCGCTGGTGGCGGGAGACATCGCGCTCTCGCACCACGAGCTAAGGACGGTGGCGGGGGGCGCCGCCACCCGACTCGAGCAGCTCGGCGTGACCCAGGGGATGTCGGTCGCCCTGTTTGCTGGAAACTCGGCCGCCTGGATCTTTTCCTACCTGGGACTGCAACTGTTGGGCACGACCGTCGTGGGTATGAATCCGGCTTACAAGGCGGGGGAGGCGGAGCAGATTCTGAGCGACAGCGGAGCCTCGATGGTGCTGGTCGACGGGGCGGGGCA
>DASQAY010000043.1:0-2987 GCA_035635515.1 Candidatus Eiseniibacteriota bacterium
ATATCCGCAACCAGTACTCGCCGCCGGTCCAGCCGAAGGTGTCGACGAAGTACTGGGTGGTGAAAGGGGCCGTGGCGGCGATGGCGAAGAAGGGAACCAGGACGTACCACCGGGTGAGCGCCTGGTTCCACCCGTACGGGCCGGCCTGCCAGAGCCGCTTGAGGCGGGGTGGCGGCGCCTCGTCGAAGGCCTCGGTGTTCGCGCTCATGCCCGGTCCGGGAGGCGCTCGCCAAAGAGTCCCTGCGGGCGCACCATCAGGATCAGGATCAGCGCCAGGAAAGCGAACGTGTCCTGGAAGGTGGTGCTGATGAACCCGCCCCCCAGGCTCTCCAGGACGCCCAGCAGCAACCCACCGACCATCGCGCCTCGGATGTTCCCGATCCCGCCGATGACCGCGGCGGTGAAGGCCTTGATGCCGAGCAGATAGCCCATGAAGAAGTCCACGGTGGCAAAGCGAAGGCCGTACAGAATGCCGGCCATGCCGGCCAGGACCGAGCCGACCAGGAAGGTCACCATGATGACCCGATTCACATCGATGCCCATGAAGGTGGCCGCCTCGCGGTCCTGCGCCGTTGCCCGCATGGCGGTGCCGAACTGCGTGCCGAAGATGAACCGGTCGAGCCCAAGCATCACGAGGGCCGCGACGACCAGGAGCGTGACCCCGCTCAAAGGCGTGGCGATGTTTCCGATGGTGATGACGGTCTGCGGCACCAGCGCGTTGTTCGGCACCAGGACGGGAGCCGGGCTGATCCGCCACTGGACCGTGCTCTCCAGGAACAGTGAGACGCCCACCGCGGTGATCAGGGGCGCCAGCCGGTTCGCGTTCCGCAGCGGCCGGTAGGCGAATCTCTCGATGCCCACCCCGAGCAAGCCGGCCCCGCCCATCCCGATCACCATCATCAGCACCACGACCAGGGCGGCCGGGGCGGAGGCGACCCCGTTATGGACGAAGAAGGCTGCGACGCCGGCGCCCAGGAAGGCCCCCACCATAAAGACGTCGCCGTGGGCGAAGTTGAGCATCTCGAGGATGCCGTAGACCAGGGTGTAGCCGAGCGCGATGAGCGCATACAGGCTGCCCGTCTCCAGCCCGTTGACAAGCTGCTGCGGGAGGTTCTGCAGGAAGTAGTCCATCGGCGTGAGCGGGGCAGCGCTCGGGCTGCCCCGCCTTATTGTGCGCGCTTAGACGGAGATCTTTTCGACGACGACCATGTCGTTGGTGGTGGCCTGGTAGACGTAGATGCCACCACCCGCCACGTCGCCCTTCGAATCGAACTTGACCTGGCCGAAGATGGTGTCGAACGACCCGCTGGCCAGCTGGCTGATCACGTCGTTCCGCGAGATCTTGCCGCCGCTGACCGGGGCGTTGTTGATCGCCTGGAGGAGCACCTGGGTCGCTTCATAGGCCGAGCCCAAGAAGGGACCCGCCTTGGGGACCGAGTCCGCCCCATAGGCCGCCTTGAACTCGGTCACGAAGGTGGCCGCGCTCGCCACGCCGATCGGGCTGGCCGTAACGTTGGTCGCGTAGGCGCCCACGTAGGCGTTCTGTGATTTGCTGATGATCGACGGATCCTGCGTCCCATCGGACCCCAGGAAGTTGATGTTCGAGCCGATGGTCAGTCCGGCACCCTTGAGCTGGAGGACGAGCGGCGCCACCTCGGGGCCTTCATCCGCGAAGTAGACCCAGTCGGCGCCAAAGGCCTTGATCTTGGTGACGATGGTGCTGAAGTCGGTCTGGCCGTGCTGGGCGCTGTCCGTTTTGATCTGGATGCTGGCCGCATTGGCCTGCAGATACTTGACGACCTGGTCCCGGAGCCCGGTCGAGTAGTCGGACCTGGCGTCCAGGAGATAGACCTTCTTGGCTGCCTTCTCGATCAGGAACTTGGCATCGGCCGGACCCTGGGCGTCGTCGCGGGCGTTGACCCGGTGGGCGACGCTGTTTCCCTGGTCGGTGACCTTCGGGTTCGACGCCGACTCACTCACAAATGGCAGCGGTGGGTTCGCCCCCTGCAGACCCTGGATCGTCCCCAGCACGACGCCCGAGTTCATGGGGCCGACAATGCCCAGGACGGTGGGGTCCGAGATCCCTTGGGCCTGGAGGGTCGCGGCCGTCTGCGGGCTGTGCTGGTCATCCCACACCAGCAGCTGGATCTGGGTGCCCTTGATCCCGCCCTTGGCATTCCAATCCTTGACCGCCAGCTGGATCGCCTGGAGCGCCCCGGCCCCGATTGAGGCCTCGTCCCCGGTGAATGGCCCTTCGGCCGCAATCTGGACCTTGGTCGGGGCGTTGGGCGTCGGACTGGCAGCCGGTCCGCCACCACAAGCGGCCAGTCCAAGACTCGTCAGCGCGGCCATCACGATGACCCTCGGTGTACGCATTCCCTTCCTACCTCCTCTCCGTCGTTGACTGATCGAAATTGGTGCGCTTGTTATACACGGTTGTCCGCTAGGACAGCAAACGGGTCGCGGATTTCCAATAGTCGCTAATGTCCCTCCGCTGCGAGCAGCTTCGGATGCCGGTCGAGGGCGCCCAGGACTGCCTGCACGTCTGCGGCGGTGTTGTAGTAGTGGAGGGAGATCCGGAGCGAACCGTCGCGGACGGAGCAGAGGATACCCTCGGTGGCGAGTGCCTCCACCAGCCGCGGGGCGTCGGTCGACCCGATCATGACCAGCGGCCCCCGCTCGGCCGGTTCCTCGGGAGTCAGAAGCCTGAAGCCGCGCTCGCGAATGCCCCGAATGAGCAGAGTAGCGAGGCCTTGCACGTGGCGGCCGATGACGTCCAGCCCGGCGTCGGCGATCAGTTCGATGGCGGCCGATGCCGCGTAGATATTCGGGACGGGAGGCGAACCCGTCTCGAACCGCCGCGCGGCGTTCGCGAAATCGAGGTGGTGCACGTCGTAGGCGAACACATTCGCCTGTCCGAACCATCCAGAGTCCGAGGGCTGCAGGCGCTCGATCAGCTCGGGCCGGATGTACAGGAAGGCCACCCC
>DASQAY010000044.1:0-5884 GCA_035635515.1 Candidatus Eiseniibacteriota bacterium
AAGCATTCCTGGAGGACGTCGCCCTCATGAGCGACGTGGACTCGCTCAACGAGCGGCCCCAGGGCCTGACCCTGATCACCGTGCACATGGTCAAGGGCCTCGAATTTCCGGTGGTGTTCATCCTGGGGATGGAGGAAGGGCTCTTCCCGCATAGCCGGTCGCTGGACGACCCCGCCGCCCTCGAGGAGGAGCGCCGCCTGGCCTACGTCGGGATGACCCGCGCCAAGGACCGCCTCTACCTCTTCCACACCTTCCGGCGCCACCTGTACGGGAATGCCAACCTGAACATCCCGTCGCGCTTCCTCAAGGACATCCCAAGTGAGCTGGTCGAGGGCAGCGCGGGCCTGCCCGCCGGGGTGGACGCCCACGGCATGGCTCCGGCCCGCGCCATTGAGGCGGCCCGAGCGGCGGCGCCGCTGACCGTGGTGCAGCGCTACGCGCCCGGTGACACCGTCGAGCACAAGAGCTGGGGAAGCGGCACGGTCCTGAAAAGCACCCTGACCCGGACAGACGAAGAGCTGATCGTGAAGTTCGACCGCGTGGGGATGAAGATCCTGGCCGTCTCGCTGGCGCCGATCAAAAAAGTGTGATGGCGGCGAGCGCCGTGAAGTCCATCGAAGAGGCCGAGGCCCGGATCGTCGAGCTCCGCACCCAGATCGAGTATCACAACCGCCGGTACCACGAGCTGGACGCGCCCGAGATCACGGACGCCGAGTACGACGCGCTCTTCCGCGAACTGGTCGAGCTGGAGACGCAATTCCCCGAGCTGGTCACTCCGGACTCGCCGACGCAGCGGGTTGGCGGGCCGCCCTCCAACGCGTTTGCCAAGGTGACCCATCGGGTGCCGATGCTGAGTCTCAACAACGCCTTCGACCGCGATGAAGTCCGGGAATTCGACAAACGGATCCGGCGGGTGCTGGGGGACGTGGCGGTGGAATACGTCACCGAGCTCAAGATCGACGGCCTGGCCATGAGCCTGCTGTACGAGGACGGGCGATACACAGTGGGCGCGACCCGCGGCGATGGCTTCATCGGGGAGGACGTGACCGCCAACGTGAAGACCATTCCCAGCGTGCCGCTGCGGGTGACCGTCCCCACCGAATTCCCGGAGACCTTTGAAGTTCGCGGCGAGGTCTACATGCCCAGGCGCAGCTTCCAGCGGCTGAACGAAGAGCTGGCCAGGCAGGGAAAGGCGCTGTTCGCGAACCCGCGAAACGCGGCGGCCGGGGCCGTTCGGCAGCTAGACCCGCGCGTGACCGCCAGCCGGCGGCTGGACACGTTCATCTACGCCCTCGACCCGGCCGGCCGGGCGCCCAGCCAGGCGCAGATCCTCGAGCTGCTGCGGCAGATGGGCTTCAACGTCAACCCGAATTCCCGGACCCATCCGGATATCGAGTCGGCCATTGGCTTCCTCGACGAGTGGGAGGAAAAACGTCACACGCTCGACTATCAGACCGATGGGATCGTGATCAAGGTCGACTCCCTCGCGCAGCAGGCCGAGCTCGGCTTCGTTTCCCGCAGTCCGCGGTGGGCGCTCGCCTTCAAGTTTCCGCCGGAACAGGCGGAGACCGTGGTCGAAGAGATTCGCGTCTATGTCGGGCGGACCGGCGCCGTGACCCCGGTCGCCTGGCTGCGGCCGGTGGTCGTGAGTGGGACCACCGTCAGCCGGGCCACCCTGCACAACGAGGACGAGGTCGCCCGCAAGGACATTCGGCCAAAGGACCACGTGATCATCCAGCGGGCCGGCGACGTGATCCCCGAGGTGGTCCGCGTGATCCGTGAGAAGCGGCCCAAGGGAAGCCGCCCGTGGCACATGCCGGCCGGCTGCCCCGAGTGTCACACGCCGCTTCACCGGGAGCCAGGCGAGGCCGTGACCCGCTGCATCAACCCGGTCTGCCCGGCCCAGGTGCGGGAGCACCTGCGCCACTTCGTCAGCCGGTCGGCGATGAACATCGAGGGCTTCGGATACGCCACCCTGGACCAGCTCCTCGACCGCGGCCTGGTCCGGGACCCGTCGGACCTGTACCAGTTGACGAAAGCGCAGTTGCTCTCCCTGGAAGGGTTTGCGGACAAGTCCGCCCAGAATCTCCTGGACCGGATCGAAGCGAGCAAGGAGGCGACCCTGCCCCGATTCCTGCTGGCCCTCGGCATTCCGCATGTCGGGGAGCACATGGCCGGGGTCCTGGCCGAGCACTTCGGAACCATCGAGCGCCTCCAGAAGGCAAGCACGGAGGAGCTGATCGCCGTCGGCGGGGTGGGCGCCATCGTCGCCGACGCCGTGCACGAGTATTTTGAGCGCGCGGAGTCGCGGCGATTGATCGGCCGCATCCTGGAGGCCGGCGTCCGCATCAAGCCACCGCGAAAGGCGACCGGCCCGCTGGCCGGCAAGACCTTCGTCCTGACCGGGACGCTCCAGACGCTGACCCGGGGGGAGGCGGAAGAGCGGATCCGGGAGCTGGGGGGCGTCCCCAGCTCAAATGTCTCGAAGAAGACCGACTACCTGGTGGTGGGCGCCGACCCGGGATCGAAGCTGGAAAAGGCCCTGCGGCTCAAGGTTCCCGTCCTGGACGAAGCCGCCTTCCTGAACCTCATCGGGGTGCCCGTCGGGCACGAACCTGCCACGCGCCACAATCAGTGAACAGGATGGCGTGCCTATCAGAATTTGTCACGGCCGTGTCACGCGGTCTTAACGGAACTTTCACGCCGCTTCCCTGATACTCGCCGGCGTGGCGCATTGGCGTCCCGGCACCATGAAGAGCCCCGGGATCGTGGCCGGGCTGGCCGCCCTCACCAGCAGCCTGGTGCTCCTCGTCGGTCTGGTCCTGCCGCGAGGCCCCCTGCCAGCCATCGGCCTGGTCAGCGGGGTGCTGGGCCTCTGGGGATGGTCCGCGTTCGCGGGCCGGGAGTCGGAAGCTCGCCGCCGGCTGGTGGCGCGCTTGCGCGAGTCGCAGGCCGAGCTGAAAACCATCATCGACACGTCACCCAGCGCGGTGATCACCGCAGACGACCGCGGGGTGATCGTGGGCTGGAACCGCCAGGCCGAGCGGACATTCGGCTGGTCGCAGGACGAAGCCCTCGGCCGCACGCTGGCCGGCACCATCGTCCCCAGCCGGTTCCGACGGGCGCATGAACGCGGCATCGCCCGCTACCGGCAGACCGGCGAAGGCCGGCTGCTGGGGAAAACGGTCGAGATGCCAGCCCTGCATCGCGACGGCCATGAATTCCCCGTCGAGCTGACGGTCTCCCCCGCGCATGTGGCGGGACAGGCCATCGTGGTGGCGTTTCTGCGGGACATCAGCGGGCGCAAGCACGCGGAGCGGTTGCGGAATGCCGAGTACGCGGTCACCCGCCCGCTGGCCACCGCGGCCAACTGGAAGCAGGCCGCGCCCCAGGTCATCCGCGGGATCTGCGAGAACCTCGGTTGGGACCTGGGTGAGTTCTGGATCGTCGACGGCGATGCCGACGTCTTGCGGTGGGAGTGCGCCTGGCATCGCGGCCCGCGTGGGCTCGAGGAGTTTGAGACCGGTTCCAGTGAGGTCACGTTCCTCCCGGGGAGCGGGTTGCTCGGCCGGGTCTGGGCGACGGGAAAGCCGGCCTCGATTATGGACGGGGCCTTTGACGCCGAATCGCCACGCGCCGCCGCCGCTGCCCGGGCGGGCCTGCACAGCGAGTTCGCCTTTGCGACCATGAACGAGTCAACCGTGACCGGCGTGCTCGCGCTCTTCAGCCGAGGGCACCGAACCCTCGATCGGTCGACCCTGCGGGTCATGGGCAACCTGGGGAGTCAGATCGGGCAGTTCATCGAGCGCCGGCGCGCGGAGGAAGCCCTTCGCGAAAGCGTTGATCGGATCCGGGTCATCCTCGACAACGTGGTGGACGGCATCATTACCCTGGATGCGGGGGGGATCATCCAGTCCTGCAATCCGCCGGCGCAGAAGCTGTTCGGCTACGCGCCAGGCGAGATCATCGGCAAGGACGCCTCGGTCCTGATCGAGCCCGCCGAGCAGGCGGACTTCACCGCCTATCTGGGCGGCTGGCTTCGGTCCTCGGGGAAGCAGGCAATGTCCGCTCCGCAGGAGACCGTGGGACAGCGAACGGACGGGTCCGCCTTTCCCCTGGAGTGTCATTTGAGCAACGTCAAGCTGGAGCGCGGATGGCTCCACATCGCCACCCTGCGCGACATCTCGGCGCGCAAGGCGCAGACCGAAGCCCTCGAGTACCGCGCCCTCCACGACCTGCTGACCGGGCTCCCCAACCGAACGTTCTTAGGGGACCGACTGGAGCAGGCCATCCTGGCCGGCGAGCGGGAGAAGAAACCGCGAGCGCTCCTCCTGCTGGACATGGACCGCTTCAAGCAGGTCAACGACACGCTCGGGCACCAGTGCGGCGACCGCCTGCTGCAAGAGGTCGCGCTCCGGCTGCGGAAGTCTCTTCGGCGCGCCGATACCGTCGCCCGGTGGGGTGGCGACGAGTTCGCCATCGTGCCGTCGGGCGCGACGGACGTACCCCGGGCCATTCTCATCGCCGAAAAGCTGCTGGAGACGCTCGAGGCTCCGTTCACCGTTGCCGGCCAACCGGTCGAGGTCGGTGCCAGCATCGGCATCGCCATCTACCCGCAACACGGCGACGACGCCGCCACGCTGATGAGCCGAGCCGACGTCGCCATGTACGTGGCGAAGCAGGCACGAAGCGGCTACAGCCTCTACACCGTCGAGCAGGACAGCCCCATGCGGCCGCTGACGCTGGTCACGAAGCTGCGCTCAGCGATCGAGCAGTTCGAGCTCATCCTCCATTACCAGCCCATCGTCGACTTGCAGACCGGAAGTCCGCTCAGGGCGGAGGCCCTCGTCCGCTGGGGCCACCCCAGGCACGGCCTGATCCAGCCGGACGACTTCATCCCCGCGGCTGAGCAGAGCGACCTGATCAAGCCGCTGACCCTCTGGGTCATGAATGAGGCGCTGTCGCAGCTGCACACGTGGCGCAACGCCGGGCTGGACCTTGGGGTGACCGTCAACCTGTCGGGCCGGACCCTGCTGGATCCAGAGTTCCCGGACACCACCCGACATTTGCTCGAGACCTGGGCGATTCCTCCCGACCTCCTGACCCTTGAGATCACCGAGCGCAGCATGCTGGCCGCGGCCGAGGACGAGGCGTTGCGCCGGCTGCAGGCGCTCGGGGTCCGGCTCTCCGCGGACGATTTTGGGACCGGCTACGCGTCCCTGGGGCACCTGAAGCGTCTGGCGCTGGACGAGATCAAAATCGACCGCTCGTTCGTGACGGACATGGTGGCCAACCGCGACGACGCCACCATCGTGCGTTCCACCATCGACCTGGCGCACAGCCTGGGGATTCGGGTGGTGGCCGAAGGGGTGGAAAACCCGGAAACCTGGGAACAGCTCGCGCAGCTCGGCTGCGACTTCGTGCAAGGCTTCTATGTGAGCCGCCCCATCCCCGGCAGCGACCTGGGGCCGTGGTTGCGGGCCCCCAAGTGCGCGCTCCCGGCGGACGGTTCTCGCGCGGTCACTCTGGCCGTTTAAGTCCAACTCGGGGCCCGGCGTTCGGGGGATAATGGGAGCCTTGCCAACGCCTGATTCCGGCCTCTCGTCCGAGGAAGTCGAACACGTCGCGAGGCTGGCTCGGCTCGGTCTGAGCGCCGACGAGGTGACCCGCTATCGCGACCAACTGCGAGGCATCCTGGCCTACATCGACCAGCTGAACCGGGCGGACACCTCCAAGGTCCCGGCCACTGCCCATCCCTTGGACGAGCGCAGCGTGATGCGCGACGACGTCCCGCAGCCGTGCTTGCCGGTCGAGGCGGCGCTGCAGAACGCGCCCGGCACGGAGGATGGCTACTTCAAAGTCAAGGCCATCCAGGAATGACGTT
>DASQAY010000045.1:0-22722 GCA_035635515.1 Candidatus Eiseniibacteriota bacterium
CGGCGCTGGCCCGAACGTTGCGGCGCCTGCAGGCGGCCGGGCCGGATGATTTCTACCGAGGCGAGATCGCGGCGGCACTGGTGACGGCGTCGGACCAGGGGGGAGGCCTCTTCACCGCCCAGGACTTGACCGACCACCGCACCGTCGTGCTCGAACCGTTGCGGGCCACGTACCGGGGGTGGACCGTTTACGAGCAGCCACCCGTCTCCCAGGGCATCGTGGTCCTGCTGGCCCTGCTGATCCTGGAGCACTTCGACCTGCCACACCTGGCCCCAGCCAGCCCCGAAACGATCCATCTGCAGGTAGAGGCGTACAAGCTGGCCCTGGCCGACCGTCTGGATCACCTGGGTGACCCCCGTTTCGAGCGGGTGCCGATGGCGTCCCTGCTGTCCGCCACCCGTTCCCGACGGCAGGCGGAGCGGCTGGACCGCCGGCGAGCCGCCCCGCTGGCGCCCGCGCCAGCGGGGCCCCCCGATACGACCTACCTTTGCGCCGTCGACGGGGCGCGGACCATCGTTTCCTACATTCACAGCCTCTACAGCGGCAGCGGTGTGGTGGCCGGGGACACTGGCATTCTCCTGAACAACCGGATGGCGGGGTTCTCGCTGGACCCGAACAGCCCCAACTGTCTCGCCCCCGGCAAGCGACCAATCCACACCCTGAACTCGTGGATGCTCTTCCAGGACGAGCAGCCGCGCGCTGTGGGCGGAACCCCGGGCGCGTACTGGCAGATCCAGACTAACCTGCAGCTGATCAGCCAGCTCGTCGATTTCCGCGCCGGCGGGCAGCCGGCCGTAGACGCGCCGCGCTGGACGATGGGATCACAGACCGACTGGTCTGACACCAGCCTGAACCTGGAGGCGCGGGTCGGCACCGACGTCCTGACCGAGCTTCAAGCGCGGGGCCACGCCGCCAGCATGATGGGTGACTGGGCTGCCGGCGGAGCGGCCCAGCTGGTCACGCTCGAGGCCGACGGCACCCTGTGTGGCGCCGGCGATCCACGGCCGGGGACCAGCGCCGTGTTGGGGTTGTAGCGGCACCAGGCGCGGTCCCACCCGCACCTTGTCTTTGCCGGGACACGATGCTATAACACGCAGCGTAGGTCGACATCATTCGTGCCTTTGTGACACGAAAATCCCAGCGAGCGAGTGGTGAACTCGCAACAAGGAGGGTCTCAGGAATGCCGGCGAAGAAGAAGAAGAAGTCCGCGAAGAAGGCGGCGCCTAAGAAAGCGTCCGCCCGGCGATCGGGGGGCAAGGCCAAGAAGAGCACGGCCAAGCGCAGTACGGCCAGGAAGACCACTGCCAGGAAGACCACCGCCAAGAAGAGCACGGCCAAGCGACCGGCCAAGAAGGCCGCCGCCCGGCGACCGGCTGTGGCCAAGGCGGCGGCGCCCAAGCCGGCCATCGCCGCCCCCAAGCCGGCGTTCGTTGCCGCCAGGCCGGCATTCGTTGCCCCCAAGCCGGCTCCGGCTCCCGCGCCGGCCGCGTTCCGGCCCGCCCCGGCTCCGCCTCGGCCAGCTCCGGCTCCCAGGCCGGCCGCCAGCCCGGCCCCGTCGCCAGCCCCGACCCAGCGGCCGGTGGCCCGACCCGCGGAATCCCCGTTCGGGAGCGAAAACGCCGGGTCGTTCCCCGGATCCGAACGCGTGAAGATCGGCGAGCGACCGCCAGAACAGACCTGGCCCGGCGGCGGCTCCAGCCGCTAGCCCAGAGCCAATCAGAAAGAGACCTCCGCCCGCGGCGGAGGTCTCTTTGTAGCGAACGGCGTTACGCCTCCCCTCAGGCCATACGGACCGCACCGTAGGCCATTGGGACCACAGCCGCTATGAGGGCCGACCGGGGCACCGTTATCCAATTTGAGGAAGCTTTTCACAAGATGAATGTCGCCCGACGTCTGCTGGCGGCCACCATGCTCCTGGGATTCGCCATGGCGTGCACGGTGACGACGGCCGGCGCCGTTGATCACCCGACCGCGGCCACCCCGCGGAAGACCCCGAAGGTTTTCATGGTGAGCCCCGCCACGATCAATCTCAAGATCCAGCCAAACATCGTCCTGATCGGCCAGAACCTGGCCACGACAACCCGGGTGGTGATCGGCGGTCGTGCGGCAACGACCATTGACGCCCCGGACCCCAACCACCTGATGGTCCAGGTCCCGGCCGATCTCGAGGACGGCACCTACCTCCTCCAGGCCAGCAACGGCGACCTGTCGTCGACGGCCGATGCGATGCTGACAGTCAAGGCCGGGACGATGCTTGACCAGAAAACCATGCTGATCGTGTTCGGCAGCATCGTCCTGCTGCTGCTGGCGGCTCGCCTGGCCCATTTCGAGACGTTTTAGGCGATTCGGGCCACGCCTGAATCGCAGCCGCGTCAAGCGCTGCGAACCGAACCCGTCTGGGGGACAGCAAAGTTGACGCACCTGATGGCGGCACCCTTCCCTACCTCTCCCTGAACTGAAGCGAGGGGACAACAAAGGGGGGCACCAATGCGGGCGGCTAAGAAACGAGGCGGGGTCGGCCGGCGCCATTGCCGGGACCGTCGGCCTGGATGGGCAGGAGGTCGGCCTGGTCGTGCTCGACTACCAGGCTAGCGTCCGGGACCGATCGCAGCGCGGCGACGGCTCCCCGCATCTGGCCCAGCGTTCGCTTGGAATCGGTGTAGGCGTTCTGAATCATGGTGCTGCCCCGGGAGATGCTGTTCTCCAGGGAGCGATCCAGGGTGGTGATCCCGTCTTCGATTTGCTGCAGATACCCTTCCAGGTTCTCGATATCGACGGTCCTTAAGTTCTGCAGGTGGAGGCGGAACAGGGCCAGGATGAAGGGCACGGCCATGCTGTAGGGCATCAGGACCACGCCCTCGCGGTGGGCCTCGATGTGGGCTCGCCGGCAGGCCTGGAACACGGGGTCGGGGACCGCCGCGATCGCCCACGGCAGGGTCACGGACGGGTCGATGTACTGGCGGACTTCCCGGATCTTGTTCTTCAACACCCGCTCGACCTCGTCAGGGATCGCGGCGCCAGCCCCATCGGGATCGTCGCCTTGAGCCAGCCGGTCCAGGAGCTCGGGCAGTGGCCATTTGCTGTCGATGGGCAGCCGCTTGCCGTTGGCGAGCACGAGCGCGTACTCGACGACCTTCCCGTTGACCCGGAAATTCATGTCGATCATGCCCGGCGGAAATTGCTTGAATGCGTCGTGCAGGATGTTCTCGCCGGCCGCGCCCCGGGTGCGACTGCCGAGCAACACGGTCTCGATTCGCCGCGAAGACGCCTGGATCTCTTCCTCGAGGCGCTGGCGAGCCATGGCGTCCGCCTTGAGCCGTTCGACCGCGACCCGCGCTTCCTGCACTTGCCGTCCCAGCGTTTCCTGCACGCCGGCCGAGCTCTGCACGATCCGTGTCTCCACGCCCTGCAGCGCCGTCTGAAGCCCGCCCAGCGTCTGGGTCAGCCCAACCTGCTGGGCCGTGAGCGCATCCATCTGGGCCTTCACCCCACCGAGGTCGGCCAGCGACCGTAGAAGGGAGTCTGGCGGGGCGCTCCGCCGCCCGCGAGCGAGCAACCCGAGAGCCAGGCCCACCGCCGCCAGGGCGACGCCCAGCAGAACCAGATCTATGACGTTCACTGCGACTCCTTCAAGACGTGGGCGGGACCGGTATTGCGGTCCATCCTGTCGTGGCGCATGGCGAAAGTCAAGCAGGGCCTTGTGACAGCTGCCTGTCACGGCCGAGGCCAGAGCTGGCTTGGTTGCGGTTGGGTGTCGAATCCGGCATATTGGGGCTCAAGTAAGTGGCACGGGTGGAAATTGAGCGTACGGTCCTGGCAGAGGGTCTCGCCATCGAGAAAGTCAAGGCGCTGCAGCTCACCCCGGTGGAGGTTTCCACCAACGGCACCCGCATGATCCTCGAGGGCCCTGACATCGTGGTGGCCCGCGCCTGGGTGGTCGACCCCGAGGCCTGGAAGGGCCTGGCAGGCAGCGTGGTGGCCGGCCGGGTGCTGATCTTCGACGCCACCCAGCTCAAAGTCGGGAACTAGTGTCCGAGCCAGTCCGAATCCACCGGGGTTAGCTACCGCTCGGTGGGATACCCCTTCTCAATCCAGGCGGCAGTTCCGCCCTCGACGTTGGTCACGTCGGGATAGCCGGACGCGAGAAGAAAGGCCGCCGCCGTCCAGCTGCGGCTGCCGCTGTGACAGACCGCCAGCACCGGCCGGTCTCGCGGTACTTCGGCGAGGCGGCGGTCGAGTTCTCCCAGCGGCACCAGCGCGGCGCCGGGAAGATGGCCGGCCAGGTACTCCCATGGCTCGCGAACGTCCAGGACGTACGAACGGGGCTCTGCCTGGAGCCGGCGCCGGGTTTCCACCACGTCGATGCCCGGCACCTGGAGTGGCGGCGGGGACGGGGCTGCGCCTGGTCTCGGCACGCTCCCATGGTACGGACCGCCGGTGCCGGCGCAAGGATGGGGTCGCCGGGCGCGTCGAACCACCTAGCATGAGCAGAGCTCCCCAACACCTCCAGTTCTTCGGATCCCAACCCCTGCAGCTCCTCCACGAGTGCGCGGCCACCGAAGCGGCCAAAGGCGCCCAGAGCCCGTGCCAGCAGCTGGCCAGGCCCGATCGCCGGCCGCAGCTCGGCTTCGGGAACCCGCACGGTCCCCTGCTGTTCCTCAGTCCCAGCCCCCTCGATCCGGGCAGCGCGTCCAACGCCGCCTTCGAAGCCTGGCTGGAACGCGAGGCGCGCCTGGAACACCATCTCCGGTGGGAAGTGGTCCAGCCCTATTTCCAGTTCAGCCAGAGAGTCTTCGCCGGATTGCGGGAGCGATTGAGCCTGCCGCACGGGAAGCGCGACGGGCTGGACTTTGCCTTCCACACATGGGCGGTCCGGTGCCCGACTGGGAATCCCGATCGGGTCACCGACCCAGCGCTGACCCAATGCGTGACCCGGCACCTCGAGCCGATAGTGAAACGGGTCGCCCCCCAGGCAATCGTCGCCATGGGCGGGCCGACGGCCGCCTACTTCTGGCAGCGCGCGATCAGTGGGTGGAAGGCCTGGCGCCCGATCGAGCAGCTGCATGGCAAGACGCTCGCCTACCACTTCGATGGCCGCTCCATCCCGGTGATATTGAGCGTGCATCCGTTCCAGCGAGACCTCGACCTGCATCCGGAAGTCATCGCGCGGGCACTTTCCACCTGCCTGCGGCCGGAGGACCTCCAGCCCCGCGTCCTGCAAGCGGCCTAGCGCAGGCCGACGCCGTTACGGCCGGTGGCGAGCCACCTCGCTGGCCGCCACCGCGGCATGGGTAACGAAGAAGAACATCAGGATCCCCGCCAGGGCGCGTTCCCCGGCCGCCGCGGCTTCCTGATACCGGGCATGGGAGACGCGGTGGCAAAGCCGTGGTTCACGAGCGGCCAAGGCAGCCCGGGGCGCCCTCGCCCGGGTTCCCCAGCGACAAGCCGGGAAAGGCGGTGACCGCGGCCACCCAGCCCGACAAGATCGCCGCCATCAAGGCATCGGCGGCCAAGGCCGGGAGCCCGCCAATGGAATGTCCGTGGGTTTTGCTGGGCGCGCACCTGCGCCGTCCATCTCGCCCACCAGCCTCCCGCCGGCTGCGGCAGTCGGGCGTTGAGGATCCCGATCGTCCGGAGCTGGCCGACCATCAGCATGGGGAAGGCGGGGATGAGCAGGGTTTCAATCCCCGATAGCGGGGTCTTCGTGACCAGGGTGGCCGCAGCCACCACGGTAGCCAGCAGTGCGGCGAAGCCGGCCGCCAGGGCCAGCCCGCGATCGATGCGCAATGCGGTCGACGAGGTGGTGAGCCAGGCTCGCCAGCTCACGTCTAGCCTTAGGCGGCGATGCTCGCGGGTTTCTGGCCGCATTTGGGGCACGGGGCGCCCACTTTCAGTTCGGCCCGACGGAAGACGTGACCGCCACAGGAGGGACACAGCGCACCGGGACGAAGCGGCTGCTGCCGGGCGGCCTGCTGCACGCGTTCCCGGACGTGGCTCACGGACGGATCGTCGATGACTGTCGGATCGAATGGCTCGGGTTGCACGGGGCTCAGGATAGCCGCGCACGGAGCGCTGGCGACCGCAATGCGCCCACGGGATCGTGACGGATCCGTCGCAACCGAAAAGTCGACGGCCAGCGCCAGCCCGAAACCGCCTCCCTGACCCTGCCCACGCGGGAAATCCCGCGACCCTGCCACAGTGGCTCCCACCAGGGCGAGGGACCTTTCCTTGGATCTGCTAACGTTCGGGCGCCGTGAAAGAGCCAGGCGCCTTTCTCAGGGCGGCGATCGAGAGCCAGGGAGAGCAGACCGCCCGCCTCTTGGCGGATACGGAGCCGGTGGCCGCGGCCGCCAACCGGCTGCAAGGCGTGCGCCGGCTCTTCATCGCCGGCACCGGCACCAGCTACCACGGCGCCATGGTCGGGGAGCATCTCTTTCGGGCAGCCGGATACGACGCCTGGGCGGTCCCGGCGTTTGAGTTCAGTCAGTACCCGCCCACTCTCCACCCCGGAGACGGCCTGATCGTCCTCAGCCATCGCGGCACCAAGCGCTTCAGCATGGGAGCCCTCCAGCACGTCGGCGGGCTGGCCGATCGCTGGATCGCCATCACCGGTGAGGGCTCGCCGTTGACGGGCGCCGGCGTCGTCCAGACCGTGCCGCAGGAACGCTCCTCGGTCCATACCGTCAGTCACGTCGGAGCGCTGGTCCGCCTGGCCCAGCTGGCGACGCACGCGTCGCCCGATCTCCACGCGGCCTGGGCCGAGACGATGCAGGCGCTCCCCGGACAGGTGCAATCCGTCCTGGAGGACAGCCGCGATCGGATGGCCGCCCTGGCAGAGCACATCCGGTTCGATCGGGGGACCTTTTTCATCGGGGGCGGTCCGGCGACGGCCACCGCACTCGAGGGAGCGCTCAAGCTGCGCGAGGCCTCATTCGTGTTCGCCGAGGGCCACGAGGTCGAGGCGGTCCTGCATGGACCGCTGATCAGCATCGACGCCACCGACCGGGCCCTGATGATCGCCGAGCCGGGTCCGAGCCTGGCGCGAACCCAGGATGTGGCGGCCGGCCTGGGCGCGATCGGCGTGCCGTTTGTCGCGATCGGCTCGGCGGCCTCGGTCCTCGACGGCGCGGAGCGGGCGTTCGCCACCCCTCCCCTTCCCGAGCCCCTGGCCCCCATCCTGAACGTCATTCCGCTGCAGTGGCTGGCCTACTTCGTGTCCCAGCGCCGGGGCGTGGATGCGGACCTGTTCCGGGCCGATGACCCTAGTTACGCCGCGGCGCACGCCCGCTACGAGCTGTAGCGGCCCGCCCGGCGGCCGCGGGCGGCGCGCTGGTCTCGCCATTGGCTGGTTGGACGCTGCCAACGCCGGCGTGGCGCTCCGCCAGGGCGCGACCGATTTCGACGATGCGCAAGCGCAGCTCCGGAGGTTCCAGCACCTCGACGGTCTCGCCCCAGCCCAGGATCCAGGGCGTGATCTCGACCGTTCCCGCGACGGTCACGCTCATCTCCAACGATCCATCGGCCAGCGGGCGCAAACGCTGCGACGGATGCCAGGTCGACTCCGTGACGCGGGCGGCCGCGGGCGGAAAGAAGCGGAGGCGGACTTCCACGGGCTCACCGGAGTGGAAGATGCCCCAGGCCCGCGACAGGTAGGTGTTGATGTCGAAGTCTGGCGGGATCTGATACGTGTCGGCCGTGAGTTCGGCCCGCGCGATGCGCTCCACCTTGAAGGTGCGCATCTCGCCAACCCCGCGATCCCGGGCCACCACATACAGGCTGTGGCCGATCTGGGACGGCTCCAGAAAGTAGGGCTCGATCAGCCGCGGCGGCGCGTCGGCGTCGGCAGCCCGGTACCAGATCCGCGCCACTCGGCGACCGGCCCAGGCCAGGGCCAACGTTTGCACGGTGCGCGAGTAGCCCGGGTTGGCCGGGCGTTTCAGCATTTGGGCGACGGTAGCGTGCACATACTCGGCCACAGGCGCCGGGAGCACGGCGGCCAGCTTGCTGAACGCGTCGGCGGCGTCCGGGTCGGCTTCATCGGTGTAGCGCGACCACAGGCGGACGCCAATCAGGAGGGCCATGGCTTCGCCCAGCGTGAATTTCACGGGGGCCACGAAATAGTTGGGATCGATCAGGATCCGTCCCCCTTCCTCGTAGACCGGCACGTTCATCGCCTCCAGCGCCCGCACGTCACGGTAGGTGGTCCGGACCGTGACCCCCGTCCGGCGGGCCAGCTCCCCGCGAGTCAGGCCGCGGGGATTGCCCTGCAAGAGGGTCTGCATCTTCAGGATGCGGGCCCCTCGGTCCCCCTTCTCAAACGACCCCATGACCTGTCACGTTAACGGACCCAAGCGGACACCGTATTCCCGGCCACAACCTTCTATAATGTCGGCAACCTCGAACCGAATTTCTCGGCAACTCGCCTTTGCGGGAGATCTTTGGCCCTTCGCCTGCTCCATTTCGCCGACCTGCATCTCGACCGATCCTTTGCTCCGCAGCGACTCTTCGGGGTCGCGGCACAGCGGCGACGCGAAGACCTTCGGGCCGCGCTGCAGCGAATCCTCGAACGGGCCGACCACGAGCAGGTGGATCTAATTACCTGCGCCGGTGATCTGTTCGACCATGATCACATCACCCGGGAGACCGCCATCTTCCTAGCCCAGACGCTGGGACAAACCTCCCGGCCGGTGTTGATCGCGCCCGGCCACAGCGACCCGGCCATCGCCAGCTCCCCGTATCGATATTTACGCTGGCCCGCCAATGTCACCGTGGCCACCCATGAGGACCTGCGCCCCTACGTCTACGGCGGCGTCAGCGTCTGGACCGCCGGCTTCAATCCGGCCAACACCTCTGAGACCCCGCTGGCGCACACGCCGTCACTGGGCGATGGCGCCCACCTGCTCCTGCTGCACGCCTCGGACATGCACACGGTCCCCGACGGCGTCACGCCGGTGGCGCCCATCGTGCAGGCCCAGGTGGAGCAGGCGGGTTTTCGTCATGCGCTCCTCGGCCATTACCACAACGCCATGAGCCAGGGATTGTTGACCTATCCGGGAAGCCCGGAGCCGCTGGGATGGGACGAAACCGGCCGTCACTGCGTGGCCCTGGTCGCGGTCGGCGACGACCGCAACGTGTCGGTGGAGTTGCAGGACATCAACCACCGCCGTTTTGTGGAGGAGACCCTCGACGTCACCGGCATGACCACCCGGGAACAGGTGCGCGATGCCGTCCTGGCCGCCCGCGAGAGCCGGCACCTGGACGGCGCCGTGCTGCGCGCCCGGCTGGTTGGCGAACGAACCCAGTCACTGGACCTGGATCCGCGGGCGCTGGCCCTAGAGTGCAACGACGGGTTCGCGCACCTGGAGTTCCTGGACGAAACGCGGCGGATACACGACCTGGAGGCGGTGGGCAGCGAATTCACCAGCCGAGGAGAGATGGTCCGACAGCTCCAGGCCCATCGTGGCGACGCGGAAAAAGATGACACGGTCGGCCGTGCCCTCCAGCTGGCCCTGGACGCCTTCGAGCCATGAGCTTAGCCCGAATCCACCGAAACGAACTTGCAGCTTGGGGCGCGGATGCGAGCGAGCCGTGCGTTGGCTCATCTCGCCCCGCATCCCAATCTGCTTCGTCCGCTCGGTGGATCCGGGCTTAGCATGCAGCTGACGCGCGTCCAGGTCGACGGCTTCGGCGTGCTGCGCGCCACCGACCTCCGTTTCGGCAAAGGGATGAACCTGGTGATCGGGCCCAACGAAGCCGGCAAGTCCACCCTGCAGGAAGCCATTCTCACCGGGCTGTACGGCTTCCAGTCGGAAAAGACGCGCGGCCCCGCCGCCGCGGCGGCCGTGGAGCGGTGGCGGCCGTGGCACGATAGCGCCTTTCGGCTGGCGCTGGAGTTCGAGCTGGACGATGGCCGCCGGTTACGCGTGGACCGCGACTTCGACGGGGAGACGGCCAGAGTGCAGGATTTGGAGACCGGCGAGGACGTGACCGCGCATTTCCTCACCGACGGCGAGACCGCCTCGCTGGGGCGGCGCATCCTGGGGATCCCCAAGGACATCTTCACGGGCACCGCCTGCATCTCGCGAGCGGAAGTCATGCGGATCGAGGACTCGGGAGCGATCCGGGAAGCGATCACGGCGCTGGCCGACTCGGCCCATCCCGATCGCACGGCTCGCAAGGTCCTCGACCGGCTGCGACAGGAACGGATCGAACGGGTGGGCCGCCCCCGCGGTCGCACCGGACCCCTACACCTGCTGGCCGCCCGTCTGGCGGAGTTGGAACGGCAGTTGGCCGCAGCCCGCCAGGCTCGGAGCGCGGTCGAAGAGCTGGCCCAAAAGCGAGAGGCGGTGGCCACCCAGACCGAGGCCGAGCTCTCGGTGGTGCAGACGCTGGAGGCGGCGGTGCTCACCGCCCGGTTCGAGGACGCCCGGCGGCGCCTGGACCGGGTGCAGCAGATCGACCAGATGATCGCCGGCGAGAATGCGCGCCTCCAGGAGCACGCCGCCTTTTCCGCTTTCCCGCGGGAGCGCGACGAGGAGGTGCGCGGCCTGCGCACCCGCTTGCGGGCGACCGAGGAAGCCGAGCGAGAGTTCGCCGCCCGGGCCGCCGACGCCGCCTCCGACGTGACCGCGCTGGAGGCCGAGCGCGCCAAACTCGAGCAGGAGTACCAGGGCCAGATCGCCCGCGCACGCGGCGTCAGCCCGAACTCCCTGAAGGAAGAGCCGATGGTGCGGGAGCTGGTGTCCTCCCTGAGCCTGATGGATGCCCAGGCCCCGGAAGCCCACCTGCGCGCCCGCACCTGCGCCGACGAGGTGCAGCACCTGGCCGATCGACATCCCGGTCTGATCGGCCAGGGCGCCGAGTGGACGTCGCGGCACGTGGAGTTCCAGCGCGTCTACGCGGAGTGGCGCGAACGGAGCAATGCGGCGACCGAAGCCCGGCGTCGGGCGGGGGCCGAGCTCCCCCCCCGGCTCGAGCAGCTGAAGCAAGACGTCTCTCGCTACAAGGAGGTTCCGGAGACGATCAAGGCGGCCCAGCAGGCGGAAGAGGCGATGCGGCACGAAGAGACGATGGCCGAGCGTTCCCGCTCCCAGTACGGGACCTGGGGCATCGTGACGCTGGTCGGGGTGCTGCTGATGGCCGTGGCCTTCCTGGTCATGTTCGTCGGACTCAGTGTCGGCCCCCTCGCGTTCATCGTGGCTGCCTTCTTGCTGGGCATGGGCCTGCTGGGAGCCATCCTGGGACTGGTCTTGCGCGGCGCGGCGAACCGGCAGGTCGACCGGCGGCTCCGGGCCAAAGATGATGCGCGGTTACGCCGTCGCGAGATTCTCGGTCCGTGGGGCGTGCGCAGCTCCGGTGAGCTGCAGCAGGCGCTGGTGGACCACCTGCAGCGAATCCGGTCCGATGCGACCCGCCTGGAGCTCGACCGGCAGGCGGCGGAACTCGAGGAACGGTCTCGCGCCGCCGGCCGCACCCTGCGCGAGCTGATCGGCAGCTGGGGTCTTTCCCAGCCCGCGCCCACCGAGGACGCGCTGGACGGGACCGCCCAGCTGATGCAGTCCCTGGCGGAGGATGATGCCGCCTGGAAGGCCGCTCAGCAGCGCTGGGAAGAGGCCACCCGAACCGAGAAGGCGCTCGACGACCGGCGGGAAACCCTCCGGCAGCGGCTGCATGGGGTCCTGGACCGGCTGGGCTTCGATCGGCGGGAGGCGCTGGCGGCCGGTCAGGATTTCCTGGGAGCCTGCGAGGCGGGACGCGCCGCGCAGCAGCTGCGCACCCGGATCCAGCAACTGGAGGCGCAACTCGACCAGCTGCGCCAACCCGCGGACCGCGCCATGGCCGAGCACGAGAAAGCTAGCCAATACCGCGCCAAGCTGGAGTCCATCTATCGGCCCGCGGGGATCACCGAGGCCGATCCCGAGGCGTCCGCCCGGCGCTGGGATGACGCGGTGGCCCATGTCGATACTTACGTCACCTCCAACGCCAGGCTCAAAGAGCTCCGGGACTCGCAGATTGCCGTGGCCGGCGACCAGGACACGGCCGGACTGGCCCGGCTGGTGGGTGAGTTGGAAGGGCAGTCGCAGCAAGCCCAGCAGGGCCTCGCTCCGGGCAGCCTGGAGCCATACCGAGCGGTTCCGTTGGCGGATCTCGAGCGCCAGCTGGATCAGCATCGGGCGTCCAAGGAGCGAGCGCAGGAGGAGCGTGCCCGGGCGGAAGAGCTCTTGAACGATCGGTTGCTCCAGATCGGCGACGTCGCCTCGCTGGAGGAGGAGATCGTCACCGTCCAGGAGCAGCTGCAGGAGCTGGAGGCGCAGGCTCATGCCTACGACCTGGCGATCGACACCTTGGAGGAGGCCGCCAAGTCGGTGCGCCGAGCCGTGATCCCGCAGATGAAGGCCCAGCTGCAGAGCCAGCTGGCGCCCATCACCAACGGCCGCTACCGAGAAGTCCAGGTGATGGACGACCTTGGCTTACAGGTCCGCACGCAGGATCATCGCGCATTCAAGGATGTGGACCACCTCAGCATGGGCACCCGGTCGCTGATCTACCTGCTGCAGCGGGTGGCCCTGGCCCGCATCATCAGCGGCAGCACCGAGTCGCTGCCCCTGCTCCTGGACGAGGCCCTCGTTCACGCCGACCGTCGGCGCATGAAAGCGGCGCTGGACGAACTCGGGCGGCTCGGACAGGAGCATCAGATCCTGCTCTTCTCGAAGGATGAAACGCTCGCCGAACGCGGTGAGCGGGCCGGCAACTGGACGATCATCCGGCTGCCGGGTCCCTCCGTCACCTCGCCACACTCACCGCCCGACCCAAGCCGCAATGGCGACCAGGCCGAGAGCGCCAACGAAGAGGTCAGCGCCTAGCTGAGCCCTCTAACCGGCAACGGGCACGCCGAGGCCGGCCGGGCTGGCGCGCCCACTGACCGATAAACCTGGCGACACTGGGTCGCTTCCACACGGGGCCGGCTTTGAGGACGACCCAGGGCCTGGGAAACCTGCGGCTGCGCGCCAATTCCGAACCGCGCTAGCGCGAGACATCCAGAAGATCCGCTAATTCGGCGACGCCCATAAGATCGGGCACGCTGGATGCGGCAGCCAACCGAACTTCGCAGACTGTCCGGCTTAGGAGGCGACCCCGCCTGGGAGCACGCGGAGGCCGACCGGCCGTCGCGGTGGGTTGGAATCAGCGGGGGCTGGGCCGCGGCGGGCGGCCCGATAGGCCTGGGCAACCCGGGCCGCCGCCTGCTGCGCCGAGGCCACCAGGTCCCCGGCCGCCGCGTCCGGCCCGTTGAGACTTTCCGGCTCGAGGTCGACGAGCTCGCTGAGGCAGAGCTGGCGCTCGGGGTCGATCACCACGACCCCCACGAAGGCCGAGCGCGACGTGATGCTGGGATGGATCTGAGACCAGGGAATGACGTTGTCCATGCCGGCAGCCTAGCGAGCGTCTTTGACAGCTGCCTGTCACGACGCTGGAACACGTTTGGGTATCATGTGGGGCGCCCGCCGGCCGCCCCAGAGCCACTCAGGCGATCCCCGGCGACGGCCGGTTGCCACCAATGAAAGAGAAAGTCGTCCCGCCCGAACAGAACGACGAGATCGTCGCCACCTACGACCGGCTGGAGCAGGTCGCCCTGCGCGAAGGCCTGGGAGCCGAGCAAGACGCCTACTACGTGGCCATTGCCGACCAGTTCGAGCACGAATGGTACGGCAGCCGGGAGGCCGACAAGCGCTATGCCAGTGACCTCCAGGAGATGGCGGAGGCGGTCGATGCTTTCGCCCGCGGCGACCTGCTGGAGGTCGGCGCCGGCAGCGGACACTGGACCATCCGCTGTCTGAACGCCGGCGCTCGGGTCACCGTGGTGGAACCCTCGGAGACCATGCGCTCGGTGACCAGGCGGCGCCTGACCAGTGCCGGGAAGACGGCCCGCTTGATGCTCGGCCGGTCTGAGGCGATTCCTCTGGGCGACCACAAGATGGATCGGTGCCTGATGGCCTTCGTCTTGAGCCACCTGGATGGCGCCACCCGGGACGCGACCTTCAAGGAGATCGCACGGGTGGTGCGACCCGGCGGCGAACTGCTCCTGATGGACAGCCTGCGGGAACCCGGCGATCCTGGGGTCCTGGTCGTCCGGCGGGTGGTGAACGCCCAACCATTCCGGGTGCTCAAGGTCCTGCATGCGCCCGAGGAGGTGGCCGCCATGATCGATCCGTTCGCCCGGGTGCAGGAGACGAAGACCCTGAACCACGCCTGGATCCTGCGCGCCCGGCTGGTCTAACCCCGCGAGCTAGAACGGTCGAGCGGTCATCAAGAAGACGACCACCACCAGGAGGGCCCAGGCGGTGACTTCCACCACGGTCCCGCTGGCATCCGCGGCCGCCGGCGCCGTGCCGCTGCGGGCCGCGGCATGCAGGCGGCGCAGGTTCGGGGAGAGGAAGGCGCCGTCCAGAGCCGCGGCCGCCAGATAGAGCAGCACGCCCAGCAGGAGCCAGCCGGTCAGGAACTTGATCCGGTCCGTGATCCAGAGCGCGATCCCGGTCACCAGCACCAGCGCCGACCCTGCCGAGACCATGGCGAGCTGGATCCGCCGGGCCAGCGAGAGCAACGCCTCGGACCCCGAAGCCACCCCACCCGCTTGCAGCCGAACCAGGACCTGGGCGGTAATCCCGCCGAGCATGAAAATCGCGCCGATCACGTGCAGTCCGCGCAGCACACCCACGGCACTACAGGATACGGCACCGCCTGAGCCCGAATCCACTGGTCGGGCCTCGCCCGATATAGTTGGCGCGTGCCCGACCCACGTCCGGAGGTCGAGGTGGTCATCCCGCAGCCATGGCTTGTTCCGAACATGACCCTCGACACGGTGCGGGCGTTGCAGCGCAGCGACACCACCTCGGACCTGGACCAGGGCAATCTTCGTCTTACCGGCGCGGAAGTGCTGGTGGCTCGCAACTGGGTGCAGGACGAATTCTGGCCGCGCATCCAGGACGCCATCCGACGCGGGTATGCCACCGAGAAGACCTACACCTTCCTGCGGGTCCGGAGTGATCGGCGCCGGCGACGACGCGCGAAAGGGCAACCAGGCAGCTAGTTTCGGATCGGGCCGAGCCCTTCGTTTACGCCCATCGGCACCAGGACCAGCTCGGGCGCCGCGTCCAGCCGATCCTCGAACACGAAGACCCGGTTGCGGCCGAAGGCCTTGGCCTGGTACACGGCGCGGTCGGCCGCCTGCAGGAGATCACCGGCCGTCTTCCCATCGCGCGGGAAGTGGGCCACCCCGACGCTCACCGTGACCGGCGCCGACTGTCCGGCGTCGCCGGTGTCGGACAGGCTCTCCACTTCCCGCCGGATGCGCTCGGCGACGACCACCGCGTCCGCCAACGCGCTCTCTGGCATCAGGACGGCGAACTCATCACCGCCGAAGCGGGCGGCCAGGTCGTACTCGCGCACGGCCCGTCGAATAGCCTCGGCGACCCGCCGGATCACCTGGTCCCCAGCCAGGTGGCCGCGGCCGTTATTGATCTCCCGCAGGTGGTCAAGGTCGGCCATCAGGACGCTCAGCGGACGCCGAAAGCGGCTCGCTCGATCGATCTCCATGGCGCAGGCCTCGCTGAAATGCTTCATGTTCGCCAGGCCGGTCTTGGGGTCGGTGCGCGCCTCTTCCTGCAAGCCAGGGATTCGCAATGACTGGTAGATCAGGAAAAGGGGAGCCAGGCAGAGAGGCACCAGCCAGGGGTCTGTGCGCCATACCAGGGCCGCCAGGGCCCCAAGGGCTGCCAGGGCGAGGTCGGTGCCCAGATTCTCGCGGCTCAAGGTGCCGGCCTGCTTGATCGGGATCCGGCGGGCCCACAGGATGACAAGCGCGGTCAGCAGATGATTGAGCAGCACGAACACCAGTCCGGCCGCGGCCGCCCGGAGGACGAGGCCGGCGCCGGGCGCGGCGGCGGCAGGCTGGCCGACCGTATAGATGACTCGGGCGACCAGGCCCGCGATGGTGAAGTTGGCAATGTTGAAGGCCTGGATGTACCAGCGATAGCGGGCATGCAGCAGCTCGACCAGGTGGGAGAGCACGACCGCCGCCACCAGCTCGACAGGGCTGAGCAGGACGGCGCCGGCTACAAAGAAGATGGTGGTCAGAAAGTAGGTCTGGTGCTTGGGGCTGCGGACCTGGAACTGCTGGACGACGGTGGCCAGCACCAGGATCAGCCCGCCCGCCGCCAGGTCGGGCACCACGGGTCGGGCCTGTAACACGCTGACGACCGTCAGCAGCCCAGCGATCGAAAAGACGCTCGCCAGGTAGAGCCGGGCCGACGGCGGCAGCTCGCGCATCCTACCGCCTGGCCCGAGCCAGGGCGCGCCGTCGAGGCGCTATGCCGGTCTCGAGCAAGAACGCCAGCGCCGGGCGAACCAGGAAGAGCGGCCCCGCGGTCACGAGGACGGCCACCGGTCCGGCCACCGCGATCAGCGCCAGGATGGGCGCCGACACCCAGATGATGATCAGGTCCACCGCCAGCAGCTCGGGCCTGAACAGGCCGGAGCGCGCTGGCGACAGTCCGCGCGCCAGCCACAGCACGCCGGCAACCAGTACCCGGTTGACGATCACGAAGGTGCAGCCCGCCGTCAGCGCGGCCTCCATCTGCCCGATCACCGGGGTGCCCAGCTGATGCATGGCGACCCGATACATCACGCCGGCCAGCGCGGCGGCCAGGAAGTATCCCGTGGTGTTGAAGACCTGGATGTACCAGCGCCGATGGGCGCGCAGCTGCTCCGCCAGGTGAATCATGACAATGAAGACCGCTAGCTCCGGCGTGCTAAAGAGGGCCGCCGCCACGATCACGAACGGCAGCGTGGCGTGGTAGGTCTCGTGGTTGCGCCCCTCAATGGGGAACGCGTGACTGATCGCGCCCGCGGCCGCCACCAGCAGCAGCGCAAGAGGCGCACCGGACTGCCGGCTGGCGCGCCAGAGGACGAGGGCGGCGATCACGGCCAGCCCCGCCACGACTACCAGATAGAGCTGGGCCAGCAGCGACAGCTGTCGCTTGCGCACGGGTCAGGACCCCCAGCTGACGGCGTTCCAGAGGATGTCGCCCCAGCTGACGCTGCCCCAGGAGACGCTGTCCCAGGACACGCTATCCCAGGACACGGTGTTCCCGGCGGGCAGCTTGTTCACGGTCATGAACATGACTTTGAGATAGTTGTTCGGGATCAACCCGCCGTTGACGTTGCCAATCGTGCCGTTGTAGGCGATGGCCGCTGCAGCGTCGGCATAGCCGGCTCCGGCGCCGGCCGGGATTGTGCTCAGGAGCCCAAAGCCACGGGCGGTCGTCGTCAGGACCCCTTTCAGCTGTCCGGGCCGGATGCCCGGGTGGGCTTCGAGGTACAGGGCCGCCATGCCCGCAACCTGGGGCGCCGCCATGGACGTGCCGCTCAGCTGCATGTACTGCGTGCCCACCAGGTATTGCGGGTAGGTGGTGGCGATGGTGCTTCCAGCAGCAATCGTGGAGATGATGTGCCGTCCCGGCGCAACGAGGTCGGGCTTGGCGAACCCGTCCTGGGTGATCCCGGAACTGGAGAACGAGGCCAGGCTATCGTCGGCCGGCGTCACGGTCCCGGCATCATCCGTCGCGCCGACCGTGATGACGTAAGGGTCGTTGGCCGGCGCGTAGAGGGCGCTGTTGGGACCCAGGTTGCCAGCCGCGACGACGACTGCGATGCCTTTCAGCCACGCGTACTCGACGGCGGCATCCAGGGGGCTGGTGGTGTAGCTCTCCGCGATCGAGGAGACCAGGGAGAGGTTGATGATGCGGATGTTGTAGGTGTCTCTGTTGACGACCGCCCACAGGATGGCATTCATGATGTCGGATGTGCCGGCGGCCCCAGTGGCGTCATTGACGCGCAGGTTGAGGAGCGTCACTTCGGGGGCAATCCCGATGTACTGGCCACTGCCGGCGGTACCGTTGCCGCCGACGATGCCGGCGACCGCCGTACCGTGGCCGAAATCGTCTGCCGGGCTGGTCGCGGTTGAGGCAAAGTTCATATTCACGGTGACCCGGTTGTCAAAGTCCGGGTGGGCCGAGATCCCGCTGTCGATAACCGCCACCCCGACCCCCTTGCCGGTGAGCGGTGCCATCGGATTGCTCCAGAGGCCAACCGCGTCATCCACCCATGGATATGCAGTCGCCAGGGCGCTCGGACTGACCGCCGTGTCCATCAGCCGGACCGGCGCGTCGTAGACGATGCGGAAGACGTTCGGGTCGGCGGCGAAGAATTGGATGGCGGCGGCCGTCATGGTGGCACTGACCCCATGCACAATGGGAACTCGCCTGACTTCCTTGAACCCCTGGCGATGCAGGTCCTGGACCACGTCGGTCAGGTCGCCGCGGGCGATCAGCATGATCTTGATCGGCGTGCCAGAATGCAGCCGGGCCGCGACCTGCGGGTCGACTTTCTGGCTGCCACCGGCAGCCGCGAAGGCCGGCGTGGCCGCCAACCCGGGGGCGGCGAGGAGACATGCCAGGAGGGTGGCAACCAGGCTGCGGAGCGCGGAAGACCGGTAACGGGCCAGGAACAGGCTTGTCATAGTCGGTAACGCCAACGTAACAGCCGTGCCTTACGGAGTTCGTGACGGTCGGTAGACCTGTTACAAGCCGGCAGGCACCGGCAGCGGTCGCCCGGCCTGGTGGAGGATCGCGCCCGCCTTCACCACCACCTGCACCCGGCCAGGATCGTTGAACAAGCCGATCTCGGCCAGGGGGTCGCCCCGGACCGCCACGAGGTCGGCCAGCTTCCCCACCTCGAGGGTGCCCAGCCGGTCGGCCAGACCCAGGACGCGGGCGGGGGTTCGCGTGCTGGCCAGGATGGCCTGCATGGGCGTCATCCCGCGCTCGGCCATGAGGGCGAGTTCCTGCCCATTGCGGCCGTGGTCCCCCACCCCACTGTCCGTTCCCATGGCGATCTCGACGCCGGCCTCCACCGCCGCCCGGAAGGCGGCCGCGTGCCGCTGGACCGTGTCCCGGGCCTTCTCCACCATGGACTCCGGGATGCTCGCCGGGTCCTTCTCGGCATTGCGAATCACCTCGACGGGCGCCACCAGGGTCGGCACCAGGGTGGCGCCGCGCTGCTTCATGAGCGCGATGCCTTCTTCGTCCAGAAAGCAGCCGTGCTCGATGGTCCGCACCCCGGCCCGCAGGGCGTTCTTGATGCCCTGGGCGGACATGGCGTGGGCCATGCAGCCCTTGCCCTGGGTCTGGGCTTCATAGACGGCGGTCGCAATCTCGTCCACGGTGAGCTGCGCCGCGTCGGGCGTATCCGAGGCGGAGAGGACGCCGCCGCTGGTGCAGAGCTTGATCCAGTCGGCGCCGCTGCGCAGGACTTCCCGAACCCGCTGGCGCATGCCATCGACCCCATCGACGACACCGGCGGGAATGTCCAGGCCGGAGCCGAAGTCCAGCCCGACGCCGCAGGGCATGAAGGGGTCGGCGTGACCCCCGGTCTGACCGAGAATGCTGACCGCCAGCTGCATCCGGGGCCCTGGAAAGAGCCCCCGCTCGACCGCCACCCGCACGCCAGCCGGGGTGAGGCCGGCGTCGCGCACCGTAGTGAAGCCCGCCCGGAGGGTCGCCGAACAGTTCGGCACCGCGTAGAGAAGGGCCAGCGCCCGGGGGGTCATCAGGATGCGCGGGAAGTTGACCCCCGCCTGCATGCCCAGGTGCACGTGCAGATCCATCAGTCCGGGCAGGACAGTCAGATCGTGGTCTTCGATCACCTCGGCGTCGGCCGGAATCCGAACCCCGGCGCGCGCCCCAATGGCGGTCAGGCGGTCGCCTTCCCATACCACGGCCGCCGCCTCGATCGGGTCTCGGCCGGTGCCGTCGATCAGCCGGTCGGCCACCAGGGCCACAGGATGGTCTGGCATCGCGTCGAATTCTAATCCCGCTTTGGGCCAAGGCTCCCCGCGGCGCCCTTCTGCTACCCTCAGCCTCGTGCCGTCGTGGGCCGAGGTCGAGCGCGAGGTCTTCGATGGCTTCTTCCGGTTCTCTCCGGCGCATGCCCGCCGGGTCGGCGATCATGCGTACGACGGCCGAATCGGGGACCTCTCCGCGTCCGCCATCCGAAACCGCGTCGCAGAGATCGATCGGCACATCCGGGTGCTCGAACTGCAGACCGGGCTGCCCACCGACCAGGACGTCGATCGTCGGGCCCTGATGTCCCAGCTGCGGGCCCAGCGATTCGAGCTGCACGATCTGCGCAATCCCTTCCAGAATCCGCAGTTCTACGCCGGCTGGGGCACCGAACTCGACATCAGCGGCTATGTCAAGCGCGCCTATGCGCCCTTGCCGGAGCGACTGCAGGCGCTGCGCCGTCATCTGGAGGGCTACCCGGGTGTCCTTGAAGCGGCCCGGGACAACCTGGAGCCAGCGCTGCCCGGGCCCAGCCTGGAGGTGGCGATCGACGCCACCGAAGGGTTCTCCCAATACCTGGCGGACGAGGTCATGGGCCTCGCCGCCGATGACCGGCCCACCGCGGCGGCCATCAGGCAGGCAATTACCGAGCTGGAGGGCTTCGCCTCCTTTTTGCGGGCGCGCCAGCCGCTCGCCCACCAGGATAACGCGCTGGGGGAAGCCCGCTTTACCAGCTATCTGGGGACCCGCGACCTGGTCACCCTCGACGTGCCCACCCTGGAGACCATGGTGCGGGAGGATCTGGATCGGAACACGGAGCGGGCGCGGACGGTGGCCGCCCGAATCGCCAAGGACGGAATTCCGGCGGCGCTGGACACAATTCAGCGTCGCCATCCGAGCGTGGACACGATCATCCCGGAGACCGCCGCCATGCTGGAAGGAATCCGGAACTTCATCCTGGACCGCGGCCTGATGACCATCCCGTCCGACGTGCGCTGCATGGTGGCGCCCACGCCCAGCTTCATGTCCTGGGCCAGCGCGGCCCTGGACAGTGCGGGCCCGTTGGAGACGGCGGCCACCGAGAGCTACTACTACGTGACCGTCCCCACCCCAGACTGGGGACCCGCCAAGACCGAGGAGTGGCTCCGCTACCTCAACTACGCGGTCCTGGAAAATGTCTCGATCCACGAAGCCTACCCGGGGCATTACGTCCAGGCCCTGCACGAACGCCTGGCATCCTCCCCGACCCGCCGGCTCTTTTGGGTCCAGAGCACCGGGGAGGGCTGGGCCCACTATTGCGAACAGATGATGCTGGAGGCCGGGTACAAGGACGACCCGCGCCTCGAGCTCGCTCAACTGATGGATGCCCTGCTGCGGGATTGCCGTTTCCTGGTCTCCATCGGGCTGCATTGCCGGGGCATGGCCATGGAGGACGCCGTCCACACCTTCATGGAGAAGGGCTTTCAGAGCGAACTCCCGGCGCGGCGAGAGGCCATCCGGGGCACCTTCGACCCCCTGTACCTGAACTACACGCTGGGCAAGCTGCTGATCTACGAGGTGCGCCGCAAGGCCGAGCAGCAGCCAGGATTCTCCGCCAAGGCGTTCCACGACCGGTTCCTCAAGTGCGGCAACCTCCCCATCCCGCTGATCGCGGAGCTGGTTTAACGTTCTTCGGAGCCTGATGTCGCTCAATCCGGTCGACGTCTTGCTGGACCTCGACGGCGACCTCCTGGCCGGCGTCATCTGCGCGTTGGCCTTCATCGAAGAGATGGGTGTGCCGGTGCCCTTTGCCCCCGGCGACATCCTGCTGATCATCGGCGGCATCGCCATTGCCAGCGGCACCGTCCAGGCCAGCGTGTTTGTCCCCGCCGTGGTGCTGGCCAGCCTCGCCGGGGCGCTGGTTGGCCGCGAGATCTTCTCCCTGATCGGCCGCGCGGCCTTGCTCAAGGCCGCGGACGCGCTCCGGTTTCGCCACGCCGTGGACCGGGCGACAGTCATGATTCAACGGCGGGGGTGGCGGGCCATCCTGATTGGGCGGCTCATCCCCGGCCTGCGCATTCATACCACCCAGGTCGCCGGCGCGGCCCGTCTACCGCGGCGCACCTTCCTGGCCGGACTGGTGCCCGCCGTCCTGATCTACGTCGCTCTGTTCACGGGGCTCGGGTTTGCCTTTGGCCTGCCGGTCATCGACTTCTTCCACAGCGCCGAACGGCGGCTCTTCGTCATCATCGTGTCTGCCCTGCTGGTGGCCGCCTTCCTGGTCTCCCTCCGATTCCTCGCCCGCCGGGGCGCGTTCGCCACCCTCCAACCAATCGTGATCGGCGTCCCGCGCGAGATGGCGGATACCCTTGAGCGCGGGCTCGGCTGGCACGGCGCGGCGGGTGTCCGCTGGCGAGAATTCCCCCTGGTCCGCCGGGTGGTGGCCGCCCTGATCGACGTGACTCTCATCGTGGGCGCCACCCTCTTCCTGGTCGCCCTGGTCGCCAACTTCGCCGATAGCGACGTCGTGCTCGATCCCCAGGGGTTCGGAGCCCTGATCCTGCTGACGCTGGTCTATCGGATCGGGATGGAATGGCGGTTTGGCATGACTCTGGGCAAGGCGGTGATGGGCCTGCACGTCTACGGGATGGCCGGGCCACAGCCGCACTGGTGGCAGATCGGGCTGCGCAACCTGTTGGCGGTGATCGTGGTGCTCTGGCCCATCGACGCCGTGCTGATGTTCCGCAGCCGCACCCGTCAGCGCCTCGGGGACCGGATCAGCCGGACGGTCGTCCGGCGGGTCGGCTAACCTAAGGCCGGTAGCCGGCCAGAAGCTCGAGGACCA
>DASQAY010000046.1:0-8256 GCA_035635515.1 Candidatus Eiseniibacteriota bacterium
CATAATTGACCGGATGCCAGACCAGCCGACAGGCAAAACCAAGCACACCGAGCTGACGCTCGACGAGATCGCCGCCATGCAACCCGGGCTGGGGCGTCTCATGCCGGAGGTCTCGCAGCGCTACCACATCGCCTTCTACGCCGCCAAAGGCGGCAATTGGCGACTGGCCGCCTACCAGCTGCGCGAGCTGGGCGGGCTGCTCCGATTGGGAGCGGTGACCAGGCCGAAATACGCGCCGCAGCTGACCGCCTTCGAGAAGGTCCACCTGTCGGCGCTGTTGGAGGCCGTGGCGCAGCGTGACTTTCCGACTTTCGAGCAAGCCTTTGCGCGGGCGACCGAGGTGGCCAACATTTATCATCAGGCGACCGATCACGCCGAGATCATCTGGCGGCTTCCCCCAGACCCGCCTGACCACCTGGACCTGGGGCCGCAGCCGGAACCCGACGCCCAGCCGTCGTAGCCCGGATCCGGCCTAGGTGATGACCTCGCGCCGCACGGTGAGCCGGTCGACCATATCGGTCTTGACCCGGACGCCAAGTCCCCAACGGTACGGGACGGCCACCGTCCCTCCCTCTCCGAGCTCGAATGGCGGATCAACAATGTCCTCCGCCCAGTAGCGGTTGCTGGCTGAGAGATCGCCCGGCAATTTGAAGTTCGGCAGCGAGGCCAGCGCCACGTTAGCAGCCCGGCCGATCCCGGTCTCCAGCATGCCGCCACACCAGACCGGGATCCCGGCGTCCGCGGCCAGGTCGTGAATGCGCCGCGATTCGGCGAACCCGCCCACCCGGCCGGGCTTGATGTTGATCACCCGGCAGGCCCCGACCTGGATCGCCTGCCTGGCGTCGCGGGCGTCCTCGATGCTCTCGTCCAGGCAGATGGGCGTTGCCATCTGCGCCTGGAGCGCGGCGTGGTCGAGCAAGTCCCCGGCGGTCAGCGGCTGTTCCAGCATCAGCAATCCGTAGCGATCGACCTCGCGCAGCCGGGGCGCATCATCCAGATCGTAGGCGGAGTTGGCGTCGGCCATCAAGCTCATCTCCGGGTAGCCGGACCGGATCGCGGCCAGCACGTCGAGGTCCCATCCCGGCTCGATCTTGATCTTGATCCGCTGATATCCCTGGGAGAGCAGTTCCTCGATTTGCTGGAACAGCGACTCCAGGTTGGCCTGGATCCCAATGCTGACGCCCGTCTGGACGCTGCTGTGCACACCCCCGAGCCAGGAGGCGAGCGACTTGTGGGCTGCCTCGGCGAAGGCGCCGCTCAGGCCCATTTCCAGGGCGGCCTTGGCCATCCGGTGGCCGCGGACCGGCCGCATGAGGCGCTCCAGGTCCTCCACGGTGGCCAGTTCGCGTCCCCGGACGGCCGGAATGAGGTACTGGGTGAGGATCCCCCAGGCACCGTCGACGGTCTCCGACGAATACCATGGCCCCTCGCCGGCGACACACTCACTCCAGGCGGATATGCCATCGACCTGCAGCCGCAGGAGCAGTGGAAACCGGTCCTGCTGCACGCCGAAGCTAGTGCGGAACGGCCGCAGCAGCCGCATCTGCAAGACCCGGAGTTCGACGGCCTCAATCTTCAAGGGCTCGCCTCTGCATCACGTAGACGCCGTCCCGCTGAAAGTCCACCGCGATCAGGCCGGCCGCCAGGGCGGCCTCGAACGCGGCCCGAGTCTCGGTCCGCCACAGCCTGGCCAACTCCATGCTCTGCAGCTTGATCGCTTGGAAGTCTTTGGGCACCGCGATGAAGGCGCTTGATGCCCCTCGCAGGTCGAAGTTGAGGCGGCGCGGGTCGCCATGGCGGCCAACGCCCAGCATCACGGTGGGCTGACCGGCAGCGGGCGCGGACCTCGGCTTCATCAGCCACCACTCCGCTTCGAACCGATCGGTGGCCAGCCCGCGGTTGAGGTCGTCATCCATGATGCCGTAGTGGTCGCGGTCGTAGCGCCTGGCGATGGCGCCCAGCCGGTGGAGGTTGATGTAGGCATTGCGCGCCTCCAGCGGATCGAAGGTCCAGGTGATCAGCTCCAGACCGCGCCGCCGGGCCGCTTCGGCCTGGGCCAGTTTCAACTGGATGCCCAGGCCGGTTCCCCGGTATGCAGGGAGCACGCCCAGTTGATGCGAACACAACCGGCGCCTGCCGTCGCGCTCGCCCAGAAACCCGAACACGAAGCCCACAATGGCGCCGTCCGGCAACCACGCTCCCTGCACGATGCCCCCGTTGAGCTGCATGGTGAGCAGGAGCTCGCGTGGGACGACATTGCGCTCCGCGGCTCCCCAGATACTCCGGCTCAGCTCCTCGCAGCCGGCGTAGTCCTCTTGCGTCTGCGCCAGCCGGATGGCGATCGGCGGCACCCGGACATGCTAGCAATCCAACCCCCGGCGCCGCGCTACTTGCAGGTCCAGGCGTTGGTGGCGCCCCGGTTGTAGAAGACGAGCGCGGCCCGGGCCTGGGCATAGGGGTCCCAGATATTCCAACCCGCAAAGTACGCGTTCCAGGTGGAGGGCATGAACTGGAAAAGGCCGCTGGCCCCGCTGGAGGCGTTCACCGCCAGCGGGTTGTATCGGCTCTCGCAGTGCGCCACCCGCAGCGCCCAGGTCAACCCCGGGCTGCTCCCGAAGACCGCGTAGATGGCCTGCATGCCGACCCCGGCGGTGGCGGGGGGAGCCGGCGCCACCACCGCTCCGATGACGACGGGCGGCGGCGCCCCGACCGGAGCGGGGAGCCACTCTACCGTCCCGGTCGACCCTTCGTCGGCCGGCGCCGGCTTCGCCTGCTCGAAGGCCATCGGATCGCGGGGGCCGAATGGCACGCTGGCGAAAGTCACCTGCCGGGCATGGGCAGCGGCGAGCTGGGGCTGTCCGTGGCGGGCCAGGACGATGGGAGCCGTCAGCAGCAAGCCGAGCGCCAGGACGGTGGCATGGGCGGCCAGGGCGGATGCGCCGTCGGCTCGGCCCCTGATCCCGATCAAAGCAGGACTGTAACGTTCAAACCGGCTTGCCTCCGTCAGTGCACGCGCCAGCGAGGAGTGGCCCGGGCGGGACGTAGGCGAAGACGGCTAGAGGGACGAACGAGCGTGACGGACCGTCGCCAACCCTACCACACGGGGTCGGCCGGCTTCTGCCCTGGCCGGGATCCGGGCTAAATCCGCTCCAGCAGCCGAGCCAGAAGCTGGGTCCGCTGCAGCCAGCTGGAGACCAGGAGATGCTCGCTGTCGGCGTGGGCACCGCCGCCGTCTGGACCCAGCCCGTCGAGGGTGGGGATGCCGAGGGCCGCCGTGAAGTTCCCGTCACTGCCGCCCCCGGTACTGGCCTCGTCCAGCTCGAAGCCGAGCTCGTGGGCGACGGTTTTCGCCAATGCTGCCAGACGCGCCACGCCTTCGGTGCGTTCCATGGGCGGCCGCTCCATGCCGCCCTCCGCCGTCACCAGCGCTCCGGGCAGCACCGGCGACAGGGCCCGCATGGCGCGATCCACCCGGGTCGCTTCATCCCGGGTGGCCAACCGAATGTCGATCGAGGCTTCGGCCTCAGCGGCCACCACGTTGGACCGGGTGCCCCCCCGAATCACGCCGATGTTGACGGTGGTGCCGCGGCCCGCATCGGCGAGGGCTTTGATGCGCGGGATCTGGTGGGCCAGCTCTTCAATGGCGCTCACCCCTTTTTCCGGCTCCACGCCGGCATGCGCCGCCCGGCCCACCACCCGAAGCCGGTAGTCGGCGACGCCCTTTCGAGCCGTCTTGATCTGCCCGCCGCTAAAGGCGGGCTCCAGCACCAGCACAGCCGCCGCGCCGGCGGCGCGCGCTTCGATCAGTCGGCGCGAGGTCGTACTGCCGATCTCCTCATCGGACGTGGACAGGACGATGATGGCGCGCTGGGGACGGGCGGTGGCGATGGCGAAGGCCGCTTCCACGATGCCCGCCTTCATGTCGTAGCACCCGGGGCCGGTGACCCGCTCCCCGTCGACCGCAAACGGCAATCGCTGGAGGGTCCCGGCGGGCCAGACCGTGTCGTGGTGACACAGGATCAGGATGGGGGAGGGGCCGTCGCCGATGGTGATCTCGAGGTGGTCGCCGGCGGTCTCGCGCGCGTGGCGCTGCAGGCGCCCGCCGACCATCCGCTGAAAGAGCTCCGCGACCTGGTTCGCGCAGCCGTCGCAGCGGGCCTTGTCGAGCGAGGGGGACTCACTCTGGACGAGTCCCTCGAGGGCGCGCAGCATCGCCTCCCGGTCGGTGGCCACGCTCCACAGTGTGGCAAACGCCGGACGGAATCGACTAGGAGTCGGCGGGCTCCCGTCCGTTCAAGAAGGAGCGCACCCGCTCGCCCAGGCTTGGCTCAGGGGTATTAGCGGGAGCCTGGCGGACGCCGACGGGCTCCATCGGGGGAGCGCCCTGTTCCGCCTCGACCCGCGGGCCTGCCAACTGCGCACTCCGCGCCTCACTCTTCAGGCGGGCATTCTCTTCGCGAAGCCGTTGCGTCTGTGTGCGCAGGTCGCTGATGGTTGCTTCGTGGGTGGTGATCCGGCGGCGCAGGGCACCGTGCCGCATGCCGGACCGGGCGCCTGCGTACAACATGTAGACCAGGAAGAGCACGGCCACCAGGCCGGCCGCCATCACGACCGGCACCCAGTCCGCAACCCCGGTCCAGTGAGCGTGCCAGAGGGTCACGTCGTGGGTGCCCGTGTTCTGGGCCGCATACAGGCCAACCGCCAGCAGGGCCAGCAGCAACAGGGCCAGGAACACGATCATCAGGAAATCATCCTCCTGCTACGAGCTCGACGTCTCGCTATCAGTTTACTTGATAGCGCCGACGCAGGCAACCAGGGAGGCGGGCGGTCCCCTAGCGCTGGCCGCCCTCGCGGCCGATGGCTGCCATGTGGCCCCGGTCGCGGCTCACCCGCTGGCCGCCCTTGCGGCCCGCCTCCCGGGCCTCATCGGAGGTGAACTCGTGGGCCGTGCCCTTGGCGTGGGCGGCACGACCGCCCTTCTCCGCGATCTCGCGTTGCTTGTCGGGCTCCATTGAGGCAAACCCACGCCGGCTGTGCTCGGTCATGGTCATCACTCCCTCGGGGACCCGTCCCCGCAGCGTTGCTAGGCTGATTGGTAGATTAGCTTACAGAGCTACTAGCAGGCGCTGTCAATGGGTCGGTTGCCCCACCGATCATGTGTTCTGGCTCAGGTCCCGAAAGCCCGCCAGGGCGATGAAGGCCAGACTCACCAGGGAGCTGGGGATCCAGAGCAACCAGGAAGCACGCAGGGTGGAGGCGAAGGCCAGGGTCACCGTGACCGAGAGGGTGAGGCCGATGATCAACCACCAGGGCCAGCGTCGACGCCCGGGCCAGGCTACCACGAGGCTCAAACACAAGGCGGCCAGGACGAACCCCCCTAACATCCTGGCCGGCCTCGGCGCGCCCCCCGGCTCGTCGGTGCCCCCACCAGGGCCAGCCTAGGGCCCGCGCCGGCGCGCGGCAATCGGCCGGACGGGGGATCTTTCGCGGGCCGGCGGGTCCAACCGGCGGAGGCCGAACAGCCCCGTGATCTTGGCCCGGGCTTACAGGATGTTCAGGCGGGAGGCGGCCGCCACGGCCTCAGCCCGGTTGCGGGCATTGAACCGGGTGAGCAGGGTCTCCATGTACGTCTTGATGGTGCTCTCGCTGAGATGGAGCCGGGTGGCGATCATAGTGTTCGAGTAGCCCTCGGCCACCAGCTCCAGGACCTGCTGCTCGCGGGCGGACAGCCGCACTGCCGGTTGGGGTCGCGGATCGCCGGCCGGCGAGATCTCGGGGCGGGCCGCCCGGGCCTGCGGCCCGACCAGGATGCGGTCGAACGCGCTCAGAATGCCGGCCGAGACCACCACCACCAGGCTCCAGAGCACGACCTGGGTTCCGGGAAACGGCTGGCCGGTGATGGCGGACATCGCTCCCTGGTAGAGGCTGACCCCGACCACGAAGACCGCGGCGGCCAGCATGCCACCCTCCGCCCCGTCGAGGGCGACCGCCTCCATCAGCAGCAGGATGAAGCAGACGTAGATGACCTCGGTGTGGACCGCCGAGAAGATGGCCAGGATGGCAAAGCAGCTCAGCTCGTCGAGGATCCAGAGCATCCGCCCGGTGCGAGCCAGGCCCGAATCCGGGGACCGGCGGCTGGCCAGGAGCGCGTACAGGTTGTAGGCGGCCGCCCACACGGTGAAGACCACCAGCAGGAGCGCGGAGCGGGGCGGGACCAGCAACCCGACGATCAGGACGAAGGCCAGCCCTGGCCAGCGGACCACGGACCCGGCCAGAATCAACTGCCGCTGCTGGGGACTCGTCAGCCGCGGTCCGGAGCGCTCAAGGTATGTCGGCGGGAGAAGGTTCATGCCTTCCGGCTTGGCTCCCGCCCCCCAAGGAGTGGACCCATTCTACCGGCCGCTGGACGGACCGTAAAGCCGGTCAGCCGGCGATCAGGGTGCGCACGGCGCTGGTCTTCCAGTCAGCCACGGCGACCCGGTGGCTGTTGGTGTCGGCCACGTACAGGCCGTGTTCTCCGGCACACACGCCGGCAGGCTCCCGGAAGGACGCGGCTGCTCCCATCCCGTCTGTGCTGCCGGCCACTCCGCTGCCCAACCAGGTGGTGACCGTGCGGCGCCCAGGGCCCAGCTGCTTGATCTTGTTGTTGTAGCTGTCGGCGAGGTAGAGGTAGCCGTCATGGGCCGTGATGCCCAGCGGATGCTGGAGGCGCACCGCATCGCCTTCCCCGTCCACATCGCCGAAGACGAACAGGCCTTCGCCGACCAGCGTGGTCACGGTCCGGCGCTGCAAATCGACGTCGCGGATGGCGCTCACCTCCGAGTCCGCCACGTACAGGTGCCCATCCGCCAGGGCGAGCCCGCTGGGCTGGGCGAACCAGGCGTCCTCCAGGGAGCCGTCCTTGAGTCCTTCTCGACCCGTGCCGGCGAAGGGCTGGACCTCGCCCGAGCCCGGATCAAGCTCCCACAGCTGGTGGACGCCGGCCATGGCGATGATCAGGCGGCCATCGACCAGGGCCAGGTCCCAGGGCGAGGACAGCGGCGTGCTGCCACCGGGCCCGCCCCGGCCCAACCCGTGCGCCTGGTCGCCGGTTCCGGCCAGGGTCCGCACCCGGCCGGTCTCCAGGTCCGCCGCCCGGATCGCGTGATTCTCGGTGTCCGCCACATACAGGGTGCGGCCGCTGATGGCCATCCCCTGCGGCTGCTGGAAGGAAGCCGTCTCGCTGTTTCCATCTTCCAGCCCGGCCTCGCTCGAGCCGATGGCGCCCTTGATGGTCCCGTCCAGCTTGCACGCCAGGATGCGGTGATGGTTCGCATCACTCACGTACAGGGCATCGCTGGTGACCAGTACTTTGCCGGGAAAGCGCAGGGTGGTGGCGGGATCCTTCAGCTCCTCGAGCGCCAGGGTGGCCTGGCCGGGGACCAGCAGGCCCTGCTCGGAAAATTCGCGGAGCATGCGGCCGACCAGGGGATCGAAGGTCTCGAAAGGCAGCTCGCCTTCGTGCTTGCCGATGACCCGGCCCGCGGGGTCGATGAACATCAAGGTCGGCCAGGCGCGGCCCCCGTACGCGTGCCACACCTGGAAGTCGCGGTCGTTCACCACCGGGTGTTCGATGCGGTACCGGAGCACGGCTTCGCGCAGGTTCGCAGTCTCGCGCTCCGCCGGAAACTTGGGCGAGTGCACGCCCACCACCACCACCCGGTCTTGATATTTGGCCTCGATTTTCCGCAACTGCGGAAACATGTGCATGCAGTTGATTCAGCAGAAGGTCCAGAAGTCGATGATGGCGAGCCGACCGCGAAGATCCTGGATGGAGAGCGGGCGCGCTACGTTGAGCCAGTCCAGGCCGGAAGCGAATTCGGGCGCGCGGACCTTGCCCGCGTAGGACTCGATGGCCATGGTCTAATCGTATGGGAAGCCCAAGGACGCGGAACCTTTGGCCTGCCCGGCCGTCATAGCAGCATGCCAATCCGCCGCTACCTGATCCCCGCCGGCGTAGGGCTCTTCTTCCTGGCCAGCGCCCTGGTGGCGCTCAACCTCAGCGGCACCCAACCGGGCACCGATGGCCCAGTGAGCGTCACCTCGCACCCGGCCGCCAACCTGGCGCTCACCGTCAAGCTCAACCACGGACGGCTGATTCCCGGCCGGGCGGTGACCGTCCAGGTTGAGCTCACCAACACCGGGGCGGAGCCGGTCGCCCTCCAGCCAGACAGCGTCTGCACGACGCCCCTCCGCCTCGAGCTGCTCGATGCGTCG
>DASQAY010000047.1:0-1805 GCA_035635515.1 Candidatus Eiseniibacteriota bacterium
TCGCTCTGGCTCCGTATCGATAACGCGGGCGGTCGCCGGTAGGTCGGCGCGGGTCTTGCCTTTCAGGTGGAAGGTGAAGTGCGGGTCGGCCTCCAGGTTGGCCAGCCAGCTCCGGCGGCGGCGGCTCGGCATCCCGCTGAGGTAGATCCGGCCGGCGATGTTGTGGAAGACGATCTCGATCCGGCGGGGCTCGCCCGACTGCCGGCCTGTGGTGGTGATGTCGATGGTGCGGCCGCGGGTGAGCGCCTGGCGAATCTTGTCGTCCACAATCTCGCCGCTCAGGCGGTCGCCTCCCCTGGTTCAGCCTCGGACGGGACCTCGCCGAAGGCGGGTTGGCGAGCCGACCGGATGGGCACCTCGCGCATGAAGAGGCTCGCGACCAGGGCAACCGCGACGATGCCCGCCGAGTAGAGGAAGAGATCGTGGAGGGTGTCGGCCAGGCCCGAGCGGGTGGCCGTCATGAATTGGTCGAACAGATGCTGGGCCTGTGCCGGCAGACCCGCTCGGATGGCCGCTAGACGGGTCGGGTCGAAGAGGGACTGCGGGCTGCCGCCGCTCCCGGTGCCGAGCCCGAATTGGGTGGGGAGGTGGAGGGCCGCCACCTGGGTGGCAATGGCCTGGGGCAGCCGCCGGGCGAGGATCGAGCCCAGGACCGCCGTGCCCACCGTGCCTCCCAGGTTGCGCCAGAACGTGATCTGGCTGGTGCCCACGCCCAGCATCTGTTGCGGGATGGCACTCTGCACCGCGACGAACGTCAGCGGGAAGGTGAGGCCGAGGCCGGCCCCCACGATGATGATGTCGCGCGCCACCTCCAGGGCACTGGTGTGGATCGTAACCTGGGCCAGCAAGACCAGGCCCACGATCATCAGCGCCGCGCCGACGGTACCAATGAACCGGTAGTAGCGGATGCGAGGCAACAGCTGCCCGGCGATGGTGCTGAAGACGATCAGTCCCAGCATCATGGGTGTCAGCAGCTGCCCCGAGTTGGTCGCGGACTCGCCCAGGACGCCCTGGTAGACCAGCGGCACGAAGATGATGGAGCCGAACATGCCGAAGGCCGTGAAGAAGGAGATCACCACCGAGACGGCGAAGACATTGTTCCGGAAGAGACCCAGGGGCAGAATGGGCTGTTCGGCGCGGGTCTCCACGACTACGAAGGCCGCCAGGAAGAGGGCCGCCAGCGACAGGAGGCCCACCACCATCGGGTCGGTCCAGGCGTGGTCGCGGGTGATGGAGAGGGCGATGAGCAAGGGCACCAGGCCGGCGCTCAGGGTGGCTGCTCCCAGAAAGTCAATGTCCCGCCAGGTCGCCTTGGACCGCACGTACGGCAGGGCGATGAGGACGGCGGCGATGGCCGCGATCCCAAACGGGACGTTGACGTAGAAGACCCATCGCCAGCCGAGGTTGTCGGTGATGTAGCCGCCGGCCGTGGGGCCCAGGATCGACGACAGGCCGAAGATGCCGCCGAACAGACCCTGGGTCCGGGCTCGCTGCTCGGGCGGGAAGATGTCGCCGATAACCGTGAACACGGTCGCGAACAGCAGGCCGCCGAAGAGGCCCTGGATACCCCGGAAGAGGACCAGCTCGACCATGTTCTGGGAGATCCCGCAGAGGGCCGACGCGCCCACGAACCCGGCGATGCCGGCCAGCAGGAACGGCTTGCGCCCGAACATGTCGCCCAGCTTGCCGGCCACGGGCACGATCGTGGTCGAGGTCAGCAGGTAGGCGGTGGTCACCCAGGCGTAGTAGTCAAGGCCTTTCAGCTCCCCGACGATGCGCGGCATGGCGGTGCCGACGATGGTCTG
>DASQAY010000048.1:0-13586 GCA_035635515.1 Candidatus Eiseniibacteriota bacterium
TGGCCGGCACTCCGACCTGTCCCGTGACCTGCGCATTCAGGGTGCCGGCTGGGCCGACCGGGCTGGCGGTGCGCGTGTCGAGGATGCGGAACGGGGCCAGCGCGATGAACTGGCCACGACCGGGCACCACGGCGTTGGAGGGGCCTGATGCGGGCCCCGTCCCGACGGCATTGGTGGCCTTGACCGTGAACGTGTAGGCGGTGCCATCGGTGAGGCCGGTCACCGTCGTGGACTGCGCGCCGCCGGTGACCGTCGCGGTGGCCCCGCCCGGCGATGCCGTCACGGTGGAGCTCGTGATCACCCCGGCGGGAGCGGTCCAGGAGACGGTCGCCGATGCCTCGCCGGCGAGGGCGACCGGTGCGCCCGGCGCCGCTGGAGGTGCCGTGGGGGTGGTGGCCGCCGAGTTGGGGTCCACCATCAGCGACGACTCGTCAATGGCATCGAACTGGGAGGCGGGCACCGTCTTGAGTTCGCTCAGCAGGCTGTTCGGCCAGCTGGCATCCTCGGTGCCGCTAAAGAACCAGTTGCTGCCGTTGTCGGCCAGGATCAACCCGTAGTGCTGCAGCGCCTTCAGGATGACCTGCGCCTGGGCGCTGAAGGGCGAGATATCGAAGCTGGAGCGCAGCCGGAAGCGGGCTCCCATGGGCGGCAGCGACGGGTTGGCGGCCGCGCCCGCCTGATGCCGGGCCGGCCACAGAAAGCTCTGGTCGGTCTGCTGGGCTGTGAATCGGATGGCGTGGGTGATGGCGCCGGCCTGCACCTCATCCCACCGCACCAGCCCCGGGAACATGGGCAGGCCGGCCGCGTCGGCGGAGGTCCATCCCAGCGGGCGGAGCGCATCCGATCCCAGCGGGAAGATGGCACCCGACCCGGCCGTCCAGGACGAGCCGCTGCCCGCCAGGCTGTACAGCTCGTACAGCGTGCAGGTATTGCGGTTGACGATCAGGGCATGGCGGTCGCTGCCATTTTCGATGAGCGTGTCAGCCCCCACCGGATACGGACCCGGGTCGCTCTCACTCGCGTACTGGAAGGTGACGGTCACCGTCGGATGGGTGTTGTCGACCACGTTGAAGGGGAAGCCATACGGGGGGCCGCCGAAATCCGGGTGGAGGTTGGTGGTAGAGGCCGCCATCGACGCCAGCCACTGGGCGCTGCGGGCGTGGACCGGCAGCGCGGAGATGTCGGTGTTCCAGATGTTGTCGGCGGGGAAGACCTGGCAGCTGGTCGACGGCACGGGGGCCGCCCCGGCCACGACCGGAGTGAACAGCGGCGCCAGCACGAAGGGCGCCAGGCAGGCCACCAGGCGAACCGTTCTGCGCATCCCCACAATTGAGTAAGACGCGGAAAGGGATTCCAGGCAACCACTGGAATGTCAACAGTCGATAACGAGATGCCACTGGTCGGAGACGCTCTACGGTAGGCTCCGTAGCCATGCGCTCTTAACACTCTTTACCGTGCGGGGAGCTTTGGCTCTCCCTCCCCCTTGCGGGGAGGGGTAAGGATGGGGGTGTCCCAGCCAGTAGGCGGCGAAGTCCGCAAGTCTTTGGCGCACGGCCGGGTCATGGCTGTTGAGCCTTGTGATTCTGAGGTTGGCTTCGTGACGGATCGCGTATGCCGTCAATGCTGGACGTGGTATAGCGCCGGCGAGACCGTCTGTCCCCGCTGTGGCGTCCCGCTGACCTCCGGCAGTGCCGTGACCGACCCGCCGGCAACCGGAGTCCCCGCGCCTTCCCTTGTTGAGAGCCAGGCAGGCGGTGTCCGCCATCAACGGCATCGCCGTGTGATTTCTCTCGCGACCGTCGCGGCGGTGGCCGTGGGACTCAGTCTGGTGTTGGGTCTGTCTCCGCAAGTGGGCTGCGGGATTCCTGGGGACTCCGTGTCGTGCACCCGGGTCCTCTTCATAGGGAACAGCTACACGTCCGTTAACGACCTGCCAACCGTGTTCGCGAGGCTCGCCCGTTCCGGTGGGCATCGGGTGGAGACGGGAACGGCCACGAAAGACGGCACGACGCTGGCGGACCATGCAGGGTCTTCTCGGACAACCACGGCCCTGACATCCGCAAACTGGAACATCGTCGTCCTCCAGGAGCAGAGCCAGATCCCGGCGGTCGACCAGTTCCGTCAGACGGAGATGTATCCAGCCGCGCGCACGCTGGTCGCGATGGTGCGCCGCGCAGGAGCGCAGCCAATCTTCTTTATCACCTGGGCGCATCGCGACGGCTGGCCGCAGGACGGGCTTGTTGACTACAGCAGCATGCAATCTGCGATCGACGACGGGTACCTAGCCATCGCCAGTGAGCAGCACGTCGCCATTGCGCCGGTCGGATACGCCTGGCAAACGCTGCTTGGACAGGAAGCGAGTCCCGGACTCTGGCAGGACGACGGGAGCCACCCCACCGAAAAGGGCACATACCTGGCGGCCTGCGTCTTCTACGCAACCATCTTCCACGAGAGCCCGAAGGGGCTGACCTATCGGAGTGGCCTGTCGGACGACGAGGCTTCAAAGCTGCAACAGGTGGCCGCCGTCACGGTCCTGGGCGATCCCGCGAAGTGGGGACTGCCCTAGAGATGAAGGGCCCGCCCGCAACTGACAAGACGATCCCTGGGTCACTTGGTCAGGTCTGGCAACTCTGCAGGGCACACTCCCAGATACGATCGCCGAGGCAGTCGGTTCATTGCTCGCTCAGATCCAAGGCGGCCGGTAAGTCCGTCATGGTATGATTTTGGTATGAAACGAGCTGTGAAGGTCGCGATTAGCCTGCCTGACGCCTTGCTCCATCGAGTCGACCGCGCTTGCCGGGAGCGCAAGGTGAGCCGCAGCGAGTACTTTCGGCAAGCGGCCACCAATTTGCTTGGTCTCACCGGCGACCAAGAGGTCGATCGCTACGTGCGTGGCTACTCCAAGCACCCAGAGACGCCTGACGAAGTTGAGGCGGCGCGAGCGGCGTCTGCAAGGGGTCTCGCGGGTGAGCCCTGGGAGTGAAACGGGGCGAGATCTGGTGGGCCGAGCTCCCTAAACCAGCTGGCCGCCGCCCGGTGATCCTCCTGTCTCGTGACGAAGCCTACGAGGTTCGCCGGCTCGTGACGGTCGCGCCAGTCACAACCCGCATTCGAGCGATTCCTGTCGAGGTTGCACTTGGTCCGAAAGACGGGATGCCGCGTGAATGTGTCGTCAATCTCGACACCGTCACAACGATACCCAAGGATGCACTCAGAGAGCGGCTCGCCGTCCTCTCACGCTCGAAAATGACTGCCGTTGAGGAGGCTCTCCGGTTTGCCCTCGGCCTTCAGAGATAAGTCGGCATGCCGCCGTCGACATGAAGACGATGGCTGGGTCAATTGGTCAGGTCTCGCAACTTCTCTGGCCGACTTAGGTCGTGAGGCTGAAAGCGGCGTTGGCCAACTCTTCCGGACTGTCTTCCTCCGCGCTCGGCTAGCTGGATCAGCTCTCCAGCAGCCAATAGAGGGCGGTCTGCAAGTTGGCCGCGTCCTCATCCCAGTCGCCGTATACCTCCCAACGGGTCCCGCTGGGGATATGGCCGGTTGTCCGGCACCACCGGGCGATGGCGTCGTGGGCCTCTCCCAAACCGGCGTAGTCACCTACATGGATGGTGTGAGCGGCCCGCCCGTGCGGCAAGTTGGACGGCACGACGCCTCCGGCGGGCTCGAAGGTCCGTGTCACCTGGACTCCCACTTCGAACTCCAGGTTCGGCACACTGTTTCGGTAGACCATGATGTTGTGGCCATCAGCGCGCAGGTCGCTCTTGCGAAGGAATGCCCACACACCGTCTAGCATCGGCTTCCATCGCGACGCGAATTCCTCCCAGCTCTTAGCCACCCCGCGTGACACCGCCGTCGGGGAGGCAGTCACTGTCACGACCTCTACGGTGTGAATAGCCATCCCCGCATGGTAGACGTCCCAGCTGCTAGCGAACTCAGCGTTCTAGGCGCACAGCGCCGGGCCGGGAAGGCTCGAAAGTAGCGACCAAAGGCCAAGAGGATCGCCTGAAGGCGATGGCTGGGGACACAGGATTCGAACGAAGCCCGAATCCCGAGCTTAACCGCCCCTGAGGTTAACTTGGTGGACGATGTTCGCCAGGGCGGTGCAAGTCGCGCAGGGCTTTACCCGGCCGCTGATTGTCTCCACGCGGCTGGCCGATGGCACCGTCACCTCCGGCTGCGCTGCCTTCGTCATCGTCAACGACGAGGGATGGATAGTGACTGCCGGCCATGTGATGAGCGAGCTGGTGGCCTACCAGCAGCAGTCGGCCGCGCCGTCTGACGCGGCGGAACCGGCACGCATCACCAATGTCTCCTACTGGTGGGGCAAGGACGGCGTGACGGTGGCGGACTTGACGGTGGATGGTCTGGCCGACCTGGCGGTCGGCCGCCTGGAGCCGTTCGACCGGCGCGAGGTCCCTGCCTACCCGACGTTTGGGAATTCGGCGCGACCCCTGCTGCCCGGGACCGCCCTCTGCCGGCTGGGGTTCCCGTTCCATGCGATCGCGGCCACCTTTGTCGAAGCCACCGGCCAGTTCCAGCTGGCTGAGGGGACGCTCCCTCTGCCGCTCTTTCCCCTGGACGGGATCCACACCCGCCTGTACAACGTGGTCGATCCCGCCAGCCACCGGCAGGCCAGCTTCATCGAGGTCTCGACCCCGGGACTGCGCGGCCAGAGCGGCGGTCCCGTCTTCGACCCGGATGGCGTCGTCTGGGGCGTTCAGAGCCGGACGGTCCACCTGCCCCTCGGGTTCAACCCGAAGGTGACCTTGGGGGACCGCGAGATCGAGGAGCACCAATTCCTGAACGTGGGGCTGGCCGCCCATGTGGACGAGGTGGTTCGCCTACTTGGCTCCAGGGGGGCGACGGTCAGGCTCTCGGCCTAGGCTGAGCCTGAATCCACCGAACTGGAGCGCGCGGCTTCCGTCGGGCGTTCACTCTCCTGGCTCGGGCTCGAGCCTGTCGAAACACCCCCACCTGCCTCCTCACGCCGAGGAGTACAAACGCGGACACGCCCACCGGGCGACCGCGGCGGCCACCCCATTTCGGGATAAGATCGAAGACCTGAAGCCGTAACCGGCGCGCGTACGGCTCCCTCGGAACCGCAATTGGGGGTGAGGATCATCAGGAGACTGGTGCCAGCGGCATTCCTGGGATTGATGCTGGCCGGCCCCGCTCTCAGCCAGCCCCTTCCCGCCAGCGCCGCGGCCAGTTCGGTGTCGATGACCCAGAGTTCGTCCTGCGGAACTCCGTCTGGGTTCTGCTTCAGTCCCCCATCCATCAGCACGACCGTCGGATCGACTGTCACCTGGACCAATACGACCACGGCGGTCCACTCAGCAACCGCCGACCCTCCGGGGACCTGGAACACGGGGTCGGTGGGGCCCAACGGGACGTCCATCGCAATTTCCTTCTCCACGCCGGGGTCCTTTCCCTACCACTGTTTCTTCCACCCGGACATGCGGGGCACGGTCGTCGTCACCAACCCGAGCAGCCCGCCGGCCCAATATCACGCGCTGCAGCCCACGCGCCTGATGGACACGCGAACCGATGGGCTGCCGCTCCAACCTGGCGTTGCGGTGAACCTGACCGTTGCCGGGGGGAGTACACCGGTCCCTGCCTCCGCCCCTGCGGTCGTCTTGAACATGACAGTTACGAATACCAGCGGGCCTGGTTTCCTCACCGTGTGGCCGACCGGAAACCCGCGGCCGACCGCCTCGAATCTCAACTGGGTTGCCGGTGAGACCAGGCCCAACCTGGTGACGGTCCAGGTCGGATTCTCGGGCCTGGTAGCCATCTTCGCCAGCAGCCGCACCGATGTGATCGCCGACCTGGAGGGCTACTTCGCAGCGCCCAGCGGAACAGCCGGCGAGTACGTCGCAGTCGCGCCCTCCCGCCTGCTCGACACCCGTCCCGGGACAGCGGCCCTGGCCGCCGGCGCCACACTAAATGTGACAGTCACTGGGACCGGCGGCGTGCCGAGTGCGGGCGTTTCGGCCATTGTCCTCAATGTGACCGTCACCAACACGACGGCAACGGGTTACCTCACGGCCTATCCAACCAGCAGTGCGCGCCCGACCGCTTCCAACTTGAACTGGGTCGCTGGATGGACAGTGCCAAATCGCGTGATCGTGCCGGTCGGCACCGGCGGCCAGGTCAGCTTCTTCAACTTCGCAGGGGTGACCGACCTGGTGGTGGATGTGAACGGCTACTTTACAGATGCCACGGGGTCGGGCAAGCGTTTCAACGCTCTGAGCCCGGCGCGCATTGCCGACACGCGAGCCTCGAACCAGAAACTGGGCCCGGCTGGAACCCTCTCCGTGCAGGTGGGTGGCGTTGGTGTCTCGAGCGGGGCGACCGCCGCCATCCTCAACGTCACGGCGACGAACCCGACGGCGTCCGGCTTCCTGACCGTCTTCCCGGGCGGGACCCCGCCGACCGCGTCGGACCTGAATTTCGCGACTGGTCAAACCATCCCCAATCTGGTGGTGGCGACCCTGAGCTCGACTGGTTCGGTCACCATCTACAACAGCTCAGGCTCCACCGACGTGGTCGTCGACCTGGTGGGCTGGTTCGGCTAACCGGCGTGTCGTAGAAACTCTTGCGCCCCTGCGGGATCGAAGTCCTCGACGCGAGGGTGGCGGTCTCGAGAGTGACCCGCGGCCTGCTAGTGCGGCGCTAGCACGGGAAGGCCGAGGGCGGCCGCGGCGGCAGTCAACCGCTCGTCGTAGCTGATCACGGCAGCCAGATCAGCGCCCAAGCTGAGCGCCGCGGCAAGGTGAATGGCATCCAGAGAACCCATGTTGGGAGGATCGAGGAGGGCGTCCCGGTTGAGAAGGTCGTGTCGATCCGAATGAGATTGATACGCTCGAGATGGCGGCGCGGGCCGCGGTCTCCGCCTCTCGCGTGACGAGCTTTACGACTGGCAACCTATCCAGGTAGGGGGGCTCAGCGCTCCTCACGTCGCATTTCCGCCAGCACCTTGGACAGCGGACGTCCCATCGGAGTCAGCAGCGGTTTCAGCTCCAGCAGGTCGCCACTGCTGTTGGTCGCGCGGCCTTCGCCAATCATTTGGTCGAGGGCACTGCCAGCCCGAATGCCGACCATCCGAGCCACAGGCCGACTGTGCTCGGTCACCTCGATAGTCTCGCCGGCACGTGCCCGGCCGATCAGGGCGCCCGCATCCTTCTGTAAGTGGCGAATATCTACTCGTGCCATGGCTACACCGTGGCATTAATTGTGCAACGACGTTGCATAACGAGGGTAGGCCCCGGATTTGGAGCACCTGTAACCCGCGTCGAGCTAACCCGTTCTTCTTGGTAGTGGAATGGCAGGTCCGGGGGACCACGGTCCGATGCGCAGCTCTGGCGCTCGCCCTGCTGATGGCCGCCTGTGGGCCACGGCCAGCGCCGGCTGGCGGGGACGCACGCCCGGCGGTGATCCCCTGGATCCCAACGCCAGCAGGCCCTGCCCCAACCCCGAGCCCGCCCCCCATGCCCACACCCCTCGCGATGCGCTTTTGCCAGGCGGGTGATCTCACTCTTCGCGTGGGTCGCACCGGGGTTGGCCTCGGCAGCGCCTACACGTCAATCATCTTCACCAACCGTAGCTCGTCCACCTGCCAGCTCCAGGGCGTTCCCAGAGTTCGGGTGCTGGATGCGGCCGGGCAGGTGCTTTCACCGCCGCAGGCAGAACTGGACTTTAATGGCCCAGAGCCGGTCGAACTTAGCCCAGGCGTCCGCGACCAAGGTGGGATCGCCCCCGCGGTGATTGGGCAGGCCCAGCTCACGATACGTCGATCCTCGTTGGAGTGCTTGCCTCGACCCAGCGCGACGATTGTGTTTGTCATGCCCGATAGCGCCGGTCAGCTTGCCGCTGATTGGCCGGGTTCGGCTTTCATCGGCCCCGGCTGCTCTGAGGGCCTCGGCGTCTCGCCATTCGCTGGTACCAGCCCTGCGACGCCGCAGCCGACCCCGTCGCCCGATTTTGCGGTGGCATACGTCATGCCGGCATCGGTCGCGATCGGTCAAACGCTGAAATACCAGGTGCGGCTGACGAACGTCTCCGGTCGGGATATCGCGTTCACGAGCTGTCCTGGGTATTCCGAGGGCATCAAGGGTCCTACTGCCTATCTGAGGGCCCGCTACCTCCTGAACTGCTATCCGGTGGGTCTGTTCAAGGCGGGCGAGACCGTCACCTTCGCGATGGAGCTCCCCATCGTTTCCCCGCCCGACTTTGCAGGTATCCGCCCCGGTGTTAATCCCGTCTGGTGGGGTATCGACTGGCCGTACCGCACCGACTTCAGCGGAACCGGGTGGATCACCCTGACTACTCCCAGCGCCAGTCCGTAAGGGTCAGGCGGCTGATCGAAGCTGGTGCAACCCGCGCCATGCTCTTTCGTTCTTCTGGTTAGAGGAATCACCGTGCAGGGCTCGATCACCCGACATGCAGGTCTGGCGCTGGCCACAGTGCTGGCTGCCTGCGGGCCCTGGCCAGCGCCTGCCGGGGATGCACGTCCGGCGGTGATCCCCTGGATCTCAACGGTTGCAGCGCCCGAACCAACCCCGGCGCCAACGGTGCTGGCGATGCCCTTCTGCCAGGCAGCGGACCTGAGCGTCCGCGTCGGCCGTTCGGGCTTGTCCGGCGACACCTCGGTGATCTTTACCAACCGGGGCTCAACGGCCTGTCAGCTCCAGGGCATTCCGCGCGTCCGATTCCTCGACAGCTCGGGTCAGGTCCTCTCGCCACTGCCGACACCGATGCTCATCACTGAGACGGCCCCGGTGGAGCTGGGCACGGGTGTCCACGACGGAGGTGGGATCGGGCCGGCAGTTGCGGGACAGGCCCAGCTGAGGGTGCTCATGCCGTCCAACCTGTGCTTAGCTCGACCGAGTGTCGAGCTCGAGATTGTCCTGCCGAATGGGGCCGGGGAGCTGTTTCCGGCCTGGTCACGCCCGGCTTATCAGGATCCCGATTGCACGCAGGCGTTCTTTGCGTCCCCGTTCCTCGACGCCATCCCGCCGACGCCAAGACCGTTTCCTCCCCCCGACTTTTCGCTCGAATACATCGTGCCGCGATCGGTTGTAATCGGCCAGACGTTGAAATACGAAGTCGCATTGACAAATGTTTCTGGGCGAGACGTCCGGTTCACGACGTGTCCCAGCTACCTGGAGTCCATCGACGGGGCCACCCGCCTGCGCGCTCGGTATCTCCTGAACTGCAAGCCCGTCGGCGTCTTCAAGTCGGGCGAGGCCGTGACGTTCGCCATGGAGTTTCCCATCGTCGCCACCCATGCCGGTGGATGCACGGAGCCATCGTGTCTTGAGTGGATTCGTCCAGGTCCCAACTCCTTCGAGTGGATAATCGGCCCGCCCTTTCTCGCGGTGGGCAAGAACGGGTCAGGCACGATCACCCTCACCAACTTTTAGTTGGTCAAGGCTCTCCCTGCGCCAGTCCGTAAGGGCACCGAGACCCCCTCCCCGCCCTCCCCGCAAGGGGGAGGGAGACCCTGACGACACGCTTACCCTGGCCCCTCCTGCAAAGGGGGGAGATCCGTGTAGGCGGGGGTTCTTCTTTAGTCGGTGAGATCATAAACGACGGTCACATCGACGACGACACTGGACTGGCCGGCCTGGATGGGCGCCCCACCGCCGCCGCCGCCGCACTGCCCATAACAGGGAGACCCTTGCGGAACGCCGGTCGAGACCGCCTCGGATAGGGACAGGACCTTGCCCAGGTGCCGGCCGGCGAGCGCTGCCCAGTGCTTGGCCTTGGTAGACGCCGAGGCCATGGCCGATTCGCGCGCGCCCTTCAGCTGGCTGGCGCGGTCGCTCAAGTCCAGGTTCACACCGTTGAGCGCGATATCGTCGCCGGCGGCGTCGGCGGCGGCCGCGATGACGGCCCCCACATTGCCCAGGTGGTGGATCTTGACCACCACGCTGTTGCTGGCGGTGTAGCCGCTGATACGGCTGGGGCAGCAGTCCGTGTTCTGGCTGATCCCCAGCGAGGTGGTCTGGATGTCGGCGTCGGCCACGCCCGCGGCCTTGATGTTCGCCAGCAGCTTTTCCATTTCCGCGTTGGCGGCACTCAGGGCGTCGCGCACGGTGGGGCGCTTTGGCTGGACGCCCAGGTTCAGGATGGCAATGTCCGGCGTGGCCAGCGTGGTGCCCTCGCCGATCACGATGATGGTGTCCCGCGGTCCGGCCGCAGCCGGGCCGCTGGCTGTCGACGGGGCTCCGGCGCCCGCCGCGGCTGGCACGAATCGAAACGCCAGGGCCGTAATCCCGGCGGCGATGATGGCGATAAGGACGATGAAGGCGATCTCGTTACGACTTCTGGCGCGCATGAACCCTTCCTCCTGATGCCGCAACCCGAGGTCTATCGGCCGCGGGCCGGCTCCCTTCGGGAAAACGCGGAATGCCGCGAAACGTTACTCGCGAGGGCCGGTGTTTGCAGCGCCTGAGCTTGACGTAACCGAAGTCGGTACCTAGTCTGAGGGCGAGTCGCCAGTCAGACTTGGGGAGGTGGAAACTTGAGAAAGAAGCCTGCGCTCGCGTCTTTGGCCGCGACCACGGCACTGCTGATCTCAACGACTTTCGCTTTTGCCTCGACCTCGAGTCGGGTCAGCTCGGGGAGCCCGTCCGGCAACACGCCGCAGAACCATCAAAACGAGCCGGCTGTGGCGCTGGACGCCCAATCGCCGAACATCCTGGTAGCGGGCTCGAACGACTTCGTGGATGAGCAACGCTGTCCACGGCCGCTGGCCGTCAACCAAGGCACCTGCCTGGATCGGGCGACCCCGGTCGGGGTCTCCGGCGTTTATTTCTCGTTCGATTCCGGCCACAACTGGACCCAGCCGACGTACACGGGCTGGACCAATTTCGACTGCGATCCGACCACAGTCTGCAAGGGGCACACCGGGCCAATCCACACCCTGCCCTGGTACGCCGAGAACCAGCTGGTATCGTTCGGCGACCCGGCGGTCGCGGTCGGCCCCGCGCCGGACAGCAGCGGCAGGTTCTCCTGGACCAATGGCCATCGCGTCTACTACGCGAACCTGACCTCTGCCTTCAGCACCACCAGGGAGTTCTCCTTCCCGAACCCGGTGTTCCACGGATTCCTGGGGGTGGCGGTGTCGCGGCTGGACAACCCCACGCCGGCCTCGGTGGCCGACAAGACCAGCTGGCAGCCACCGGTGATCGTCACCAGCACGACGGGGGAGACGTCTTTCCTGGATAAGGAGCAGGTCTGGGCGGATAATGCGGCCTCGAGCCAGTTCTTCGGCAATGTCTACATCTGCGCCAACGACTTCCGCAGCAACGGGCCCCACCTGAGTGGCAACGCTCCCGTGCCCATGATGGTCTACTCCTCGACGGATGGGGGCACCACGTGGACCAAGCGGCAGGTCACCTCAGCGGTGACCAATGCCATCTCCCCCCAGAATGGCTTCGGCTACAGCGGGTGCACCATCCGGACCGACAGCCATGGCGTCGTGTACCTGTTCGCCGAGCGGTTCGCCTTCCCCACCACCCTCCCGACCCACAGCGCCCAGGTGATGTTCCAGTCGTTCGATGGAGGCATCCACTGGACCAACGGAGCCGTGATCGCGAACGTGACCGACCCCTGCTACTTTGTCGATCCGATCGAGGGTCGCTGCGTGATGGACGGCTTCTCCGGCGCCCGGACGGATCTGGCCGCGTCGCCCAGCGTATCCATCGCCAACGGCGCCCCCACCGGAGCCGATGCCACTGACGAAATCGTTGACGCCTGGGCCGACGCGCCCGTGCTCAACGGCGAAGTAACCAAGTTCCAGTTCTCGACGGATGCCGGAGCCAGCTGGAGTGCCGCGCAGGCGGTTTCGCTGGCGGGCGATCGGCCGCTCTACGCTGCTCCCGCCATCGCGCCAAATGGATCGCGGGCTTATGTGATCTACGAAGCCGACACCGCCCCGTGGCGCGGCAGCGACTTCGCGTCGCCGCGGCCATACCATGGTGTCCTCGTCACCTCGGCGCTGGACTCGAGCGGCGCTCCAACCGGATGGCAGACCGCGTTCAAGGAGTCGCCCGGCGATCTTCGGGCGACCTACCCCGGCCACGACCTGTACCAGGAGCGGGTAGGGGACTACGTCTACGCCGCGGCGTCCGATACCTATGGGGTCGGCGTCTGGACGTCAGCGGCCAACGCCGCCCTCTGTCCAGCCGTTCAGAAATATCGGTCGGATTCGTTCGCGGCGGGGCACCGGGCCCTCCCGGGAGCGCCCTGGCCGCTGACGGACTGCCCACCGACCTTTGGCAACACCGACATCATGTCGGCGTCAACCAGCTAGCCGTCTCGACCGGATGCGCGAAAGGGGCGGCCTCAGGGCCGCCCTTTCGCTTGGCGCTAGTCACGACCACTTGCGGACGCTTCGAGACCCCCTCCCCGACCCTCCCCGCAGGGGGGAGGGAGAAACAGAGCGCTCACTGCAAGGAAGGGAGATCCCTTAGTGGACGGTGATGGGGACGTCGATCGCCTGGGTGCCGTCGTCCAGCACCAGCGGGCTCGTCTGGTCCTGCAGGAAGAACTGGATGGAGACGTGATAGGCACCGGTCTGATGCGGCACGTAATTAATGTTGAGGTCGATCCCCTGCCCCGGATCGAGCGAGAGGGGAAAGGTCACCGACCCGCCGTCCGCCGAGAGCGTGCCGGCCGGCTGCGACGACTGCAGCTCGAAGCTGCCCGGCAGCTGGGAGAACCGAACCGTCACGCTGGTGATGCGGACCACGCCGCTGTTGTCGATGTGCATCCGGAAGAGGGCGGCCTGGTTCACTAGGTTGGCGTCGTTGTAGTAGAGCTTGGGGCGGGCGCCCAGGTCGGTGGCGGTCGCCTCACGAACGGTGACGGAGGCGGACAGGCCCCGCGCGGCGCCGGTGTCCGTGACCAGGTGGATGGTCTGGCCGCCGCCCGCAGGCGTCATGCTGAGCCGGAGGGTCGAGGCGCCCGACTGCACGGCCAGCAGGTGCAGGGTCAGCGTCTCGGACTCGCCCGGGCGCAGGACGCGAGGGAAGCTGAGAGTGGTCCCTGCAATCTGACCGTCCGGGCTGGCGCCGGTCAGCGTCCAGCGCGGCGACAGGCCGCTCAGGTGGATGGAGATGCCGTTCAGGGACCGGCTGTCGGTGTTCTTGACGTCCAGCACCAGGTCGGCTGGACTTCCGACCACCTGGTCCGCTGCTGTCCAGGTGCCGCGCACCTGGACCGTGTAGGCAAAGGATCCCTGGCCCATACTTCGTGCGGCGTCGGCCAGGCCGGGCCCCGCGACCACCACGCCCAGCCCCACGATCAGGACGGCGGGCACCACGGCGAGCAGCCACCACGGCCGGACAGGCGGCCGGTCAGGTTGCCCACCCACATATTCGATTTGCCGGTCCATGCCTCGCCCTGCCCCTAAGTGTATGGCGCTTTCCCGAATTGGAAAAGGGCCGGTGCAAACTCGACCGGTGGCTGGCCGTTACACCCCGGAAAATGGCCGAAGCCGCCCCGCTTGCTGCCTCCGTGGTCATTCCCACCCTGGACCCCGGCCGGGCCTTCGGTACGGTTCTCCACCGGCT